>CASEDW010000078.1 GCA_949286775.1 uncultured Eubacteriales bacterium
AGAGGCGCATCAGGCGCTTGCCATCGCGATGAACCGTCTTCACGGAAAGAGCAATTCAGGAGAAGGCGGTGAGAGCGACGAGAGAATAATGAGTGCCGGCACAAAAAATGACAGAAGCTCCGCGATCAAGCAGGTTGCGAGCGGACGTTTCGGTGTTACAAGCAAATATCTCGTAAGCGCGAAAGAAATCCAGATCAAACTGGCTCAGGGCGCGAAACCGGGCGAAGGCGGTCCTCTGCCGGGTAAAAAAGTCTATCCGAGGATCGCGAAAACGAGACATTCCACACCGGGAGTAAGCCTTATTTCTCCGCCGCCTCATCATGATATTTATTCTATAGAGGATCTGGCGCAGCTTATTTACGATTTGAAGAACGCGAACAGAAACGCGAGAATCTCAGTTAAACTTGTTTCCGAGGCAGGAGTAGGAACAATTGCGGCAGGTGTCGCTAAGGCGGGAGCAGGAGTCATACTTATCTCAGGTTATGACGGCGGTACAGGAGCAGCTCCTTTAAGCTCAATTCACAATGCCGGACTTCCATGGGAGCTGGGTCTTGCAGAAACACATCAGACGCTTATTAATAACGGACTAAGAAACCGTGTCGTTATCGAAACGGACGGAAAGCTCATGAGCGGAAGGGACGTAGCGATCGCGGCTATCTTAGGCGCCGAGGAATTCGGATTTGCCACAGCACCGTTGGTAACTCTTGGATGCGTTATGATGCGTGTATGCAATCAGGATACATGTCCTTTCGGCGTAGCTACGCAAAATCCTGAGCTCAGAAAGAATTTCAAAGGTAAACCTGAATATGTCGAGAACTTTATGCTCTTTATAGCAGAAGAACTCAGAGAGTATATGGCGCGCTTGGGAGTCAGAAGCGTCGACGAGCTCGTGGGAAGAAGCGATCTGATCAGGAAAAAAGACAACCTTCAGGGTGTTAAGGAAAAAATCGATCTTGACGCCATAATCGATACAAAAACTTCAGAAAAATGCGTCTATGACAAGAAGGAGTTATTTGATTTCGAACTTGACTTCAGAAAAGATCAGAGGCTTTTGGCTAATGATAAAGCGATGGCGGAAGCGGTGAAATCAGGAAAACCGGGCGTATTTGAAGTCAATATCACAAATACTGACAGGACTTTCGGAACTGTTATCGGAGCCGAGATCACGAGAAATCATCCGGACGGCCTTAAAGACGATACTATCACGATTAAATGCACGGGAGCAGGAGGACAGAGTTTCGGAGCGTTTATTCCTGCGGGACTTACTCTTGATCTTACCGGCGACAGCAATGATTATTTCGGAAAAGGCCTTTCAGGAGGAAAACTCATAGTAAAAGCGCCGAAAGAGGCGGCTTATGATGCCGAGTCAAATATCATAATCGGAAACGTCGCGCTGTATGGAGCTACGAGCGGCGAAGCTTATATAGCCGGAATGGCAGGCGAGAGATTCTGTGTCAGAAACTCAGGAGCCAAAGCGGTAGTCGAAGGCGTAGGCGAACACGGATGTGAATATATGACAGGAGGAGTAGCCGTAATCTTAGGACCTACAGGCAAAAACTTTGCTGCAGGTATGAGCGGCGGTATAGCCTATGTTCTGGATGAGGACAATAAACTTTACAGAAACTTAAATAAAGAGATGGTTCTCATGGAAAAACTTGAAAGCAAAAATGACCGTGAAGAACTTAAGAAAATGATCGAAAAGCACGCCGCGTGTACGGGATCTTTAAAAGCTAAAACTATTTTGAATGACTTTGACGAATATCTGCCTAAATTTAAGAAGATCATTCCGGCTGATTATAAAAAAATGATCAGTCTTACTGCGGAATATATCGAGCAGGGAATGTCGGCTGAACAGGCGCAGATCGAAGCGTTTTACAAAAGTCTTGGCAAGGAGGAAGAGTAATGAGCACTTATTTAAGCGTAGAAGACAGAATAAAAAATTTTGATGAATTCTTGAGAAACGCGTCTGCTTCAGAGCAGAGCGTACAGGCGCTGCGATGCATGTCATGCGGAATTCCTTTTTGCCAGTCGGGAATGATGATCTCAGGAATGGCGTCAGGATGTCCTCTTCACAATCTTGTGCCTGAGACAAATGAACTTGTAGCGAGGGGAAATATGGAGCAGGCATATGTGAGACTCAGCAAAACCCACAGTTTTCCTGAGTTCACGTCGAGGGTCTGCCCGGCGCTCTGCGAAGCCGCGTGCACCCAGGGATGCGTAGGAGAGCCTGTGCCTACTAAATCAAATGAAGCCGTTATCATCGACTATGCCTTTGAACACGGTCTTGTAAAGGAAATTCATCCAAAACAGAGGACTGAAAAAAAGGTAGCGATAGTAGGAAGCGGACCGTCGGGACTTGCCGCCGCCCAGCTTTTAAACAGAAGAGGACACAACGTTACGGTATTTGAGAGAAACGACAGGGTCGGAGGATTGTTGAGATACGGCATTCCGAATATGAAGCTTGACAAAAGAAAGATAGACAGAAGAGTAAAGCTTATGGAGGAGGCCGGAGTCGTTTTCAAAACTAACGTGAATATCGGTGTTGATATAAAGGCGAAAGATCTGCTCAAAGAATATGACAGAGTTATACTGTGCTGCGGAGCCTCAAATCCGAGAAATATCGTTGCCGAAGGAAGGGACGCCGAAGGAATTTATTTCGCGGTGGATTTCCTTAAGGAAGTATCAAAAAAACTGATGGACAATGATTATAATTCTGAGATTGTTATGAAAGCGAATGATTTTTCCTTCGGTTCTCTCAAAGGAAAACATGTAATTGTAATCGGCGGAGGCGATACAGGAAACGACTGCGTAGGAACAAGCGTAAGACTTGGAGCCTCAAGCGTCACCCAGATAGAGATGATGCCGGCTTCGCCTGTATCAAGAGCAGAAAATAATCCGTGGCCCGAATGGCCGAAAATATTAAAAACGGATTACGGCCAGCAGGAGGCTATTCATGTTTATGGACATGATCCGAGAATCTTTGAAACTACCGTTACCGAATTCTTGAAGGATGACAAAGGAAAGCTTAAAGCCGTAAAAACAGTTCAGCTTGAGAGAAAAATTGATAAAAAAACAGGAAAAATTACATTTGAGCATAAAAAAGGCAGTGAAAAAGAGATAAAAGCTGATATAGTATTAATAGCGGCAGGATTCTTAGGCAGCCAGGAGTACGTAACAAAAGCCTTTGGCGTAGATGTAAACGTTAGGACAAACGTCGATACTAAAGCCGGAGAATATCAGACGAGCGTTGAGAATGTATTTACAGCCGGCGACATGCACAGAGGACAGTCCCTGGTAGTATGGGCCATTGCCGAGGGCAGAGAGGCTGCTAAAGCCGTAGACAAAAGTCTGATGGGATATACAAATTTATAATTATTGCCGCCAAAGTAAAATCTTAAGGAGTTATGCCATATGAATAAACAGGAAATAATGATTCTTATCGAAGAAGAGGATGTCGAATTTATACGTCTTCAATTTACTGACGCTTTCGGAAATCTCAAAAACATCGCGGTTACGCCGCAGCGTTTCGAAAAAGTGCTCAACAACCGATACCCTTTAGACGCGACATATTTTTTCGACGGATTATATGAAATGGACGAGGATCTCTATCTGTGTCCTGATCTTGACACTTTTGTGATTCTGCCCTGGAGACCGCAGCAGGGACGCGTAGGCAAGTTCATATGCGATATTTACCACAGCGACGGCCGTTTATTTGAAATGAGTCCCCGTCTGATATTGCAGAAAGTAGTAAAAAAGGCGAAAGAAGATGGATTTACCTTCATCATAAATCCTGAATGCGAATTTTTCCTGTTTCACACTGACGAGAACGGCGTTCCGACAACGATCACTCATGATACCGCCGGATACTTTGGAGTCGGACCTTCCGATCTTGGAGAAAACGCGCGGCGTGATATGGTTCTTATGCTGCAGGACATGGGATTTGAAATCGAATCCTCCCATCATGAAAAAGCTCCGGCACAGCATGAGATAAGCTTCAGAGAGGGAGAAGCTTTTAAGACGGCGGATGATATCGTGACATTTAAATTCGCGATCCGATCTATAGCGAAGCGGTTCGGGCTTTATGCTACGTTTATGCCGAAACCTCTCCAGAATGTAGCCGGATCAGGCATGCATCTTGATATTTCAGTATACCGCGACGGAAAAAATATATTTGAAAACGGAATCGAGATGTCGGATGAGGCTAAATATTTCATCGGAGGCATAATGAAGTACGCGCCTTCAATGTGCGCGATAACAAATCCTGTCGTAAATTCATACAAACGAATCTTGACCGGATACTCAGCGCCGAGAAATATTTACTGGGCCCGGTCAGGCGAAAAAGCGCTTATCAAGTATCACCGCGATATTGAAGACGCGAAGATCGAACTCAGATATCCTGATCCTTCCGCAAATCCGTATCTTGCGATCGCCGCATGCGTGGCGGCGGGACTTTCAGGAATCGAAAATAAAATCGAACCCGGTTCTGAAAATGTTGTGAGTGAGAAATGCCTTCCGGAAAACCTGATTGATGCCGTTAAATTATTTGAAGAAGAACCGTTGATGAAGGAAATATTCGGCGAAGAGTTTGTCAGGATTTATTCATCGGTAAAGAAAAAAGAGTGGAACGACTATATGGCTCAGGTTTCCGACTGGGAGATAGACAGATACTTTACCAAAATGTAGGAGGATAATTTATGGGCACAATCTTAATTGCAATGCCCAGAACAGATGATTCGCTTCGTCTTGACAGCCTGATGAAA
>CASEDW010000079.1 GCA_949286775.1 uncultured Eubacteriales bacterium
AGACTGTGGGGCGATTATGAAAGCGTTCAGGAGGTGTGATAATGACAGCAATAAGAAATCTGACGATTGAAGACATAGAAAAAGCGGACATCAGAGATTATGGAATGTACACAGATTCGTTGGCGGAAAAAATAAAGGAATATAATGCCGGCGGAAATGGTGATGATGCGGCGATTGTAGCGGCTCTCAACAATTTTGACGGCTCTTATGAGCTTCTTAAGGCGCTGAAAGATAAATGCGAGAGTATATGCGCGGGAATAGAAAAGATCGCAAAGCTTATTAAAGCTAAAAAAAGATTTGTATATCTTCCGGAAGGGTGCGAAAGTTTCGCGAAGTGTCTGGAAAAATACGCAGGCAAAGATTTGATAATAGAATACGGAATCGTTCCTGTAAGAGAGCATAGAAAAAGTCTGATTCTTCACCTTGAAACAGCAAGAAAAGCAGGCGATCTGGCTCTTGGAAATGATTATGACAATACGCCTGTGAAAATAGAGGAAATCGGCGGCGAGGCGAAGACTGTTTTTGAAATGGCTTATGTGCCCTATGGAAAAAAACTGTCACAGCTTGCGGATGTTGACAAAGAACAGGTTAAATATGTAAAAGCCGCAGGCCGTTTGAAAGACGCCGATTATCTGGAGACAATCATCGAAAAAGACATGCCTTTGGGAGACGGAGTGATCAGAATTTATGACACGACATGCTGTATTGTAGATCAGGTACAAAAGGACGTAAAGGCAAACAGAAGCAGATCATGCGGAAAATGCACATTCTGCAGAGAGGGTCTTGCTCAGCAGGATATGAGACTTGACGAGATAGAGGATAAAGCGGGCGTATTAAGAGCTCTCGATGTGATGAAAAAGATCGGCGAGAGTATGGTTTACAGCACCCAATGCTCGATCGGCGAGTTTTCGGGACTTGAAGCGGCTGATTCGATAGATATGTTCCGCGAAGAGTATGAGGCTCATATAAAGAAAAAATACTGTCCGACAGGAGCATGCAAATCCTTTATCAGAATGTACGTTGATCCGAGAAAATGCGACGGATGTATGGTATGCCTTAAAGCGTGTCCGGATAATTGTATCGAAGGAATGGAAGGCTATATCCACATCATAGAGGACGATTACTGCTCAAAATGTGACCGCTGTATAGAAGTATGTCCTCAGAACGCGATCGTGAAAACGATAGAAAAAGCTCCGGCACTGCCTGATCGAATGACGAAAGTCGGAAGGTTTAAGAGATATTGATTAAATTGTGAAACAGGAAGAGAGAACAGTTATGCGCAGTAATAAAGAGATTGTAAAAGAATTTTACGAAAAAGTCTTCAATGGATGGGATGTTTCGGCAGTTGATGAGTATATGAGGGACGACTACAAACAGCACTCGCCGGGAGTTGCCCAAGGTAAAAAAGGATTCATGGGCTTTATTACCGAATTTGTAAAGAAAAAACCTCATGCGGAAATTGTTAAAATTCTTGAAGACGAAGATATGGTCTGCATATTCTTCAGGTGTTCATTTGCGGACGGAACAGTTGCTAAAGTGTTTGATATGTATCGTTTGCAGGACGGAAAGCTGGCAGAGCATTGGGATTGTACAATGCGCGTGGACAATATGAACGTTGAAAATGATCAGTTCTATTGATGGTCATTTACTAAGAGGGTATCGTTAAACAGATGGTTTTAGAAGGGGGTCGGCGTATCATAGTGCGCCGGCTCTTTCCTTTTTTGAGGGTAAAAGAAAGATTATTCAAATACTTTTGCAAAACACTAAAAAAAAGTATTGACAAAATGTGTTTTATGAAAGATAATCTAAACTATAAAAAGATGACAAAAACGTCCGATAAATTTAAATACGTTTGTGTAAAATTTATAAAAGACGGAAACTGTCATCGTAACAACGTCATATCATTTTAAAGAAAGGGAAGGAAGCATGAAAAAAAGATTATTTAAGAAAATCTGTGCTGGTACTTTGATTGCAGCAATGGCAGTTTCTCTCGGCGCTTGCGGCAGCAGCGATCAGCCAAGCGAAGAGCAGAGCAGCTCGACAGAGCAGACAAGTACAGCAAGCGGATCAACAGGAGAAGAGTCATCATCAGGTCAGATCACAAGCGTATCTGATATCGAAATCAACGAAGTAGGAACAGATGCGACAGGTCATGAAGGCGAGGAAGCTCCTGAAGGAATTCAGGAAGGTACAGTTCTCAACTACTGGACAAACTACGATGTTCCAAAATATTGTCCTTGGATGGATAACAGAGCGGCCGTACTTACATACCAGGTTTACTCAAACCTTCTTGTAAAGAATAAAGGAAACAGCGAGGATATCGTATGTGATATCGCTGAATCTTATGAGGTTTCTGACGACGGCCTTGTATGGACATTCAAAATCCGTGAAGATGCGAAATTCAGCGACGGATGTGCAGTAGAGGCAGGAGACTTTGTTGCTACATGGGATGTTATGCAGGAGTATCAGCCACGTCCATTAGCAAACGTTGAATCATATGAAGCGGTTGATGCGCATACATTGGTTGTAACACTCAAAACAGCAGACCCGACATTTATCTACGGTCTTCCTACACAGAGAACATATGGCGTTGTATGTAGCGAAGAGCTGGAAAAATACGGTCCTGAAGATAACAGATCGGCAGTCGGCGCAGGTCCTTTCTATATAGAAAGCTATGATTCAGGAAAACAGTACGTATTGAAAGCAATAGAAGATTACTGGAATACAGACCTTCAGGCACATATCGAAACAGTAAATATCCAGGTTATTGCTGATGAAAATACAGCTCTTATGGGACTTATGAACGGTTCTATCAATATCATGAATACAGTTGATATTGAAGTTATGAACAACGTTGTAGATAACGGCCTCAATCTTGCCCTTGTTACAGACCGTGAGAATCCATTCTGGTTCAACGCTCGTCAGGTTGAGATCTTCAAAGATCCTGTAGTTCGTGAGGCTCTTTGCCATATGGTTAACTGGGATGAGCTTTCAGCGCTTGTTTACGACGGACTTTATCCTCATCCAAACAGCTACTTTACAGGTCCTGAAGCACCTGAGTTTTCAGACAAATATACTTATGATCCGGAACTTGGTATTCAGATGTTAGAAGATGCAGGATACGCCCTTGAGGATATCAAATTTGAAATACTTGCGGATCCTGACTTTACAAACCTCAATGTCGCTCTTGTACAGCAGTTCAACGACCTTGGACTTACAAATGTTACAACACAGACATATGACGGAGCTACATGCTACGGTATGCTTAAAGCCGGAACATATGATATGTTCCCTGTTCACAACGGATATTCACAGGATACTCCGCTTGATGTATTTACAATGGGACTTATCGAAGGCGGAACACAGCCTGTAATGTTCCTTAAAGACATCGATGAGGCAGCATATGAAGAGGCAGTAGGATATTACGAAGCAGCAGAATCATCTTCAACACTTGAAGAGTACAGAGAAAACATAACAGCACTTGAAAACCTTGTACAGGAACAGTGCCTTGCACTTGGCGGACTTCAGGTTGTTAGAGGATTTGCATTTACAAACGATGTACGCGGAGCATACATTGCACCGGAATCAGCAGAAATTCAGATGTCATATCTGTATTTTGCAGAATAATCATTTCGTAAAATTAAATAAGAAGTGAACTTAGTGGCTGACTGAATATCTTTCAGTCAGCCACCGCTGATGTAAGAGAAACAATTCAAAAATAATCGGAGGATGATTATGGCGAAATTTATTATTAAACGAATCATAATGGTTCCGTTTTTGCTGTTGGCAATATCAATTCTCATATTTTTCCTGTTGAAACTTTCGCCGGCTGATCCTGTTTTAAACATGCTCCCGGCTCAGTATACACAGGAACAGTATGACGCTAAGGCGGAACAGTTTGGCTTGGATAAATCAAATCCTGAACAGTATATCAATTGGCTGGGCGACGCGATCAGAGGCGATTTTGGTATATCTTATAAGACATCTGCTCCTGTTGCGGATGAAATCGCTCTCAGAGTTCCTGTCAGCTTACAGCTTTCAATTATTACCACCATCATTCTGGTTGCTATCGGCATTCCGATGGGTGTTATGTGTGCCGTTAAGCAATATTCGGTTTTTGACAATGTTGTAAACGTCATATCAAAATTCCTGGCGTCAATACCCGGCTTCTGGTTAGGTATGATGCTTATCCTCGTTTTTTCAGTAAGACTCGGATGGCTTCCGGCATACGGTATGGACAGCTGGAAAAGCTGGATACTGCCGGTATTTACATTCCTGCTGCCTTATCTCGGACAGTATCTGAGACAGGTTCGTTCTGCGATGCTGGATTGTATCAGACAGGATTATGTGCGTACGGCAAGAGCAAAAGGAATGAAAGAGCGCACTGTAATTTTCAGAGACGCATTTAAGAATGCGCTTTTGCCGATTATTACATTTACCGGCGGAACTTTCGCAACTATGATCGGCGGCGCGGTTATGATCGAGCAGGTATTTGCATTCCCGGGAATCGGACTTAAAGTACTGGAAGGTATCAACAACCGTGATATGCCTGTTATTCTGGCATGCTGTATGGTTCTTGCGTTGTTCAATATTATTGCTCAGCTTATTATCGACATCCTCTATGGTGTTGTAGATCCTCGTATCCGCAGTACGTTTGTCGGCAAGAAGAAAAAAAGAGCAGTAGCGGAAGCGAAAGGGGGTAACGCATAATGTCGTCAAAAGGTTTAAATGCAAGATATAAAAAGCGTGGAATGTGGGCTGAGACATGGGCTCGTTTAAAAACACAGCCCCTGGCTATGGTTTCTTTAGTATTCGTATTATTTTTGATCTTTTTGGCAGTATTTGCAGATGTGCTGGTGCCATATCAGGAAGCAGTTCAAAATAACGGCCTTGAAAAACTTTTGCCGCCTCTTACAGAAGGACATTTGCTTGGAACTGACAACCTTGGACGTGATATCCTTGCCAGAATCATACATGGAGCGCGTTCGGCGTTAGAAATCGGTCTTATTTCAGCCGGAATTTCAATCGTGATCGCTACGTTTTTAGCATGTATCTGCGCGACGGTAGGAGGATGGGCAGACAACATTATCATGCGTATTGTCGATGTTATCAGCTGTATCCCTCAGCTTGTATTGGCGCTGGCGATTTGCGCGGCTCTTGGAAATGGTATCCCGCAGCTTATTTTGGCACTGTTTATCTCGGGTATTCCAATGCTGATAAAGATGGTACGTTCAGTGGCGCTGGGCGTTGCCAAAATGGATTATGTGGAAGCAACGACTGCTCTGGGAGCAAAGAGAAGTTTCATTATTCTCAAACATATCGTTCCAAATCTCGCATCAGTTATTATTATTAACGCAACAGCTCAGGTTTCTATGAACATTATGATGGGCGCGACTCTTGGATTCGTTGGTCTTGGCGTAAAGGCGCCGACTCCTGAATGGGG
>CASEDW010000080.1 GCA_949286775.1 uncultured Eubacteriales bacterium
GATTGCGTTAAACGCGGTTTTTGCGAGCGCCGAGATAGCAGTGTTGTCAACAAATGAAGCTAAGATAGAGCGCTTGGCGGAACAGGGGAACAAAAAAGGAAAGAGACTGTTTAAACTGACGAGAGAACCGGCTAAATTTCTGTCTACTATACAGATAGCTATTACATTGTCGGGCTTCTTAGGCAGCGCGTTCGCGGCGGAGGGATTTTCAGATCCGCTTGTTGAATGGCTGATATCTATTGGCGTAACCATTCCAAGGCAGACTCTTAATACGATCGCGGTTATTGTTATAACGATAATCCTTTCTTATTTCACGCTTGTATTCGGCGAACTGGTGCCGAAACGTATAGCGATGAAAAAATCAGAGCAGCTTGCTCTGGCCATTTCAGGCCTTATAAGTGCCATATCCGTTTTATTTAAGCCTATAGTATGGGTGCTTTCCGTATCTACAAACGGCATTCTCCGACTTTTCGGAATCGATCCGAATGAAGACGAGGTAGGCGTAAGCGAAGAAGAAATACGTATGATGGTTGAAACAGGCGGTGAAAAAGGCGCCATCGACAAAGACGAGCAGAATTTTATCGAAAACGTATTCAAATTTGACGATCTGACAGCGGGAGAGATATTGACGCATCGTACTGACGTGGCGATTCTCTGGCTTGAAGATAATGACGACGTATGGTCGCATACTATTCATGACAGCAGATTTACGAGATATCCGATTTGCGACGAATCTCCTGATAAGGTAGTCGGAGTTTTAAACGCAAAGGATTATTTCAGACTTGAAGACAGAAGCCGTCAGAATATAATGGCTACTGCCGTAGAGCAGCCTTATTTTGTACCGGAAACTATCAAAGCAGACCTGCTTTTCAGCAATATGCGAAAAGCGCATAAATCCATGGCGATAGTTCTGGATGAATACGGCGGCATGATGGGTATTGTAACTCTCAGCGACCTGCTTGAAGAGCTGGTAGGAGAGCTCGACGAGATAGATCAGAGGGATGAAAATCCGCGTATAGAGAAAATAGACGAGAACACATGGCGTGTTTACGGAAACATAGAGCTTTCGGATCTTGAAGAGGCGCTTGAAACAGAGATCGATGCAGAGGATGTAAATACTTTCACGGGATTTGTATTCGATCTTCTCAACGGAATCCCTAATGACGGAGATCACAATATCGAGGTGAAAGTACAGGATCTGACGATTTATATCAAGAGAATATATGAGCATCAGATTGTGCTTGCCGATATTGTCCGCGAAAAACAGGATGAGAAAGCAGACGAAACTCAGGAAAGCAGCAAATAAACATCATAAGGCGGGGACTTTTAATCCCAATATTGTTATAAAAAATTATAAATAAATTTATTAAAATGAAGCAAATAGTATGGTAAAATAAAACAAAAGCTTTTGCGAAAGGAGTATCATTATGAAGTTTTTTGTATGCGAAAATTGCGGAAATTTAGTTGGTATTGTGAAAGAATCAGGCGTTCCAATGATGTGCTGCGGACAGAAAATGACTGAGCTTATACCGGGAACTTCTGACGGAGCCGCTGAGAAGCATGTTCCTGTTGTTAAAGTAGAAAATAATAAAGTGACGGTGAATGTAGGATCGGTAGATCATCCGATGGTAGAAGAGCACTACATCGAATGGATCGCTATCCAGACGAAACAAGGAGCTCAGAGAAAAGTTCTCAATCCGGAAGAAAAACCGTGCGCTGAGTTTGTATTGACAGACGACGATGAGTTTATCGCAGCATTTGCTTACTGCAATCTCCACGGACTTTGGAAATCAGAATAAAAACATCTATTATCAGAACCGGCTTTGCCGGTTCTTTTTTTGGGCTTTTTAGCGCCGTTGAAATTTTAACTAAATGTCATTTTACATTTTGCCGTTTTTTGTACAATGCATATATTGCCCTTATGAGCCGGCGATGATAAAATTCTTTGTGAAAAAATTGACATAGCAGATGAAGCTTAAGAACGGAGGAAATATGAGAGGAGTACACAGCGCAGTAGATAATATCAGAAGATCAGTTTTTACCGAGGTGGCAAAGCTCGCCTATGAGACGGAAGATTACAGAAAGGTGGACGAGATTCCGTATAATATCATCCCGGGCGAAAAAGCGCTTCACAGAGCTGATGTTTTCATCGAAAGAGCGATCATATCGGCCAGAACAAAACTTGCCATCGGAATGGACATAGACCCGAGAAAACCGATAAGCAGCGGTATAGGCGAAGCGGCGACGGATCATAAATATTTTAAAAATCCCCTTGTAAATGTAATTCCTTTCGCGTGCAATGCCTGCCCGCCGAAGCAGATAAGGATAACTGACAGCTGCCAGGGCTGTATATCGCACCCGTGTCTGAATATATGTCCCAAAGACGCTATCTATGTGGACGAAAACAAGCACTGCCATATAGATCAGGAAAAATGCATAAAATGCGGAAAATGCTTCAGCCAGTGCCCTTATCATGCCATATCAAAGATTGAACGTCCCTGCGCTGAGGCGTGCGGAATGGACGCCATAGGATCGGATGAACTCGGAAGAGCAAAAATAGATTACGACAAATGCGTGTCATGCGGTATGTGTATAGTAAACTGCCCGTTCGGAGCGATCGCTGATAAGAGCCAGATATTCCAGGTTA
>CASEDW010000081.1 GCA_949286775.1 uncultured Eubacteriales bacterium
AATCCGAATGTTTTTAGTGATTTCGGGAGTGCGTAGCACGTAGAAATCACGGCTGACTCATAAAAAGTTCCATTTGTCGGGCAACTCAAAAATATTATGTATCAAAAAACAGCTGAGAAATGATCCTCGTCATCTCTCAGCTGTAGTTTTAATCCGTAAAATGATCTTTTGTATAATGTCTCACTTTGTTCTCGTACATTTTTGTATCTATCATATTCATGAATTCGTTGGCAGTCATATTTTTCAGGTTTAAAACGGCATAGCCCAGGGAAACAGACAGCTTATAAGGTCTTGAAGCGTTTCTGTTTGAATTTTCAAACTCATCTTCTATTCTCGCTATTATCGCGTCGACTTCATCGCTTTCAATCGTACGAAGGAAAATCACAAATTCATCTCCCGCATATCTCGTAACTGTGCCGTAGTCTCCCACCGCTTTTTGAAAAAGTCCTGCCGCTTCGATAAGAGCTTCATCGCCGACATTATGTCCATACAGATCATTAATTGATTTGAACCCGTTTAAGTCCGCCATGATGCCTGTCAGAAACATGTCTTTGTTTTTGTTCAATCGTCTTTTAAGAATCTCAAGATAAAACCTGTTGTACAGCCCTGTCAGCCTGTCCGTATAAATAAGCTCATTCTTAAAAGAAGTCATGATTCCTGCAACGCTGATCGCGGCGGAAACTCCGACCGCAGATATACCGTAGATAAATGACTGAACGAAAACGCCTATCGCTATCGGTATAATAAGCATATAAAGCGGAAACATCTCAAGAATGCCTCGGTTTTTCTTCGCGACAAAATATGTATAAACGGTTTCAAACATAAACAGTACAAATACCGCCGGAAAAATCCAGTAAAATCCCAATCTGATATAGACGCCGCCTTCTAAAGAATATATAAACGGGCAGAAAATATTGATTATAAGCAGCATGCTGCATATTATAATCACCGCCAGAAAAAACTTCTTTCTTTTTCCTTCCAAAGGCATTCTGACATGCGCCATCCAGAATTTCAACCAGCAGTATGCTGCCAGTAAACTTGAAATATACATCATAATAGTAAACAGATGATTTAACCCTATATATAGTGTTCCATCATTGCCGTTTACTGTATGCGCGGCCGAATCCGCTATACATATGATTGCAATGAAAAATATTAATCTGTTTAAGACTTCAACATTTTTTTCATATGCCATACGTCCCATATTGCCCAGATATAATACGGCAAGAAGAACTAAGGCAATAGTATTAGCAGTATATACACCAGGTACAACGCCAAATTCCATCCTGGCCTCCTATGCATTTAAGTAATACTTTTAATTATACTATTGAGTCTTAAAAAGTCAATTAATTATTCTTTTGAGTATCTCTCTTATTAGATATATTGGAAGAATAACTTGAAGAAGCGTGCTTTCGCGCCGCGCTTCTTCTGCGAGCGCGTCTGTTTCGTCTTCTCTTCTGCTGAATATTTACGTATATCATATAGATGACAAACAGTATAGCGGCGATTAGTATAACAATAATTATATATACAGGAGTTTTATTTACGGGCTTCTCCTGCACCGTTTTTTCGCCGGTAGCTTCATCTATAACTATCTCTTTTGTCGTATCTTCACCGCTTTCGACAGCTTTGATTTCTTCTTCAAGAGCCTGCTGAGCTTCTTTTTCATCTAAAATCGCCTGGGCGTCCGCCGGAAGAGCCTGACCTGTCAGTTCTGATTTTTTCTGCTGGTAAGCCAGATAATTGTCTTCTGTCATTATGGCAGTGCCGACTCTGACTCCGTTATATAAAAATCCGACGTTAAGTCCGTTTTCAACTTCAGCCGTTTCATTGGTCAGAAACGAAACGTCTGTACCGTTAGGCAGAAGCGCTACTCCTCCTGCTTCAACAGGAACGCCAAGAGTCATCTCGTCTCTTTCAAAATTAGCGAATCCGTAATCAAATAGAGTCGCCATGTTTGAAAAAAGCACTCCCTGATCTTCAATGCACATGATCACGCAGATAAGAGTTCTTCCGTCCTTTTCGGCAAACTGTACAAGATTGTTTCTCGCGATCGGAGTATATCCCGTTTTCCCACCCTTAACATAAGGGTAGTAATACGGCATATCGGGATTTATCATTGCCAGATGCGTCTCATAATATCTCGCATCGCTCATATTAGTCGCGGGAATCTCGACATACATCGAGCCGGTTATCTCACGGAATATATCATACTGAAGAGCCGCCCTTGTAATAAGCGAAAGATCATATGCGCATGTATAGTGGTTTTCATCCTCAAGACCGCTGGCGTTGGCAAAATGCGTATTTATACATCCAAGCTGCGCTGCTCTGGCATTCATCATATCCGCGAAAGCAGACACGGAACCCGCCACATATTCTGCCATCTGCGTTGCGATATCGTTTGCCGATTTAACAAGAATCATTTCAAGACACTGTCTTACAGTAAACTGTTCGCCGAGAGACGGATTGCTATTTGAGCTTCCCGGAAAAGCGTCGGCAAGACCCGTTTCAGTCATCGTAACTATCGCGTTCATATCGGGGCAGTTCTCTATTATAAGAAGCGCCGTCATTATTTTCGTTGTACTTGCGGGATACTGAGGAGCCGTCATGCCTTTATTGTAGAGTACCGTTCCGGTCTCAGCGTCCATAAGACATGCTGTACGTCCTCCCGTTACAACCGTCTGGGGCCATCCCGTCCAGAGATTTGATTCGCAGGTATAATCCTCAACCGTCTGATCTACCACAAGATCGGCGCTTACGGTGAGGGGAAGCGAAACGGCCATAGTCAGCGCCAGTAATAATACTGCAAAACTTTTAATAAATTTTTTCATTTGTGATCGTCCCCATTATTGCTGATAATAACTAAGAAAATCCTCCAATTTATCCATGCATTCTTTAAGCACTGTCATTTGCGGAAGAAATACGATACGGAAATGATCCGGTTCTTTCCAGTTAAATCCGGTGCCCTGCACTACAAGCACCTGTTTTTGATGAAGGAAATCAAGAGCGAACTTCTCATCATCTTTGATATTAAATCTTTCGAGATCAAGCTTAGGGAATATATAAAACGCCGCTTTTGGTTTAACTACGCTTATTCCCGGCATATTTTTTAATCTGTTGTAAACGTATTCTCTCTGCTCGTAGATACGTCCGCCCGGCTGAATATGTTTCTGGCACAGCTGCTGTCCGCCGAGAGCCGTCTGTACTATTGACTGAGCCGGAACATTTGAACAGAGTCTCATATTTGAAAGCATGTTTATGCCCTCGATATAGCCCTTCGCTTTGTCTTTATTTCCAGAAAGTATCATCCATCCTATTCTGAAGCCTGCAACCATATGGGATTTGGAAAGACCTGAAAATGTCACGCAGAATACGTTTGGAGAAGCGATGGAGGCAATCGAGATATGCTCCAATCCGTCCATAACAAGTCTGTCATAAATCTCATCCGAATATATGATCAGTCCGTGCTCTTCAGCTATATCAGCGATCTGCTGAAGTATCTCTCTCGGATAAAGAGCTCCTGTAGGATTGTTCGGGTTGATCAGAACTATCGCTTTAGTTCTATCGGTAATTTTGCTTCTGATATCCTCGATATCGGGATTCCATTCAGACTGTTCGTCGCATATATAGTGAACCGCTTTTCCGCCTGAAAGCGTAACGCACGCCGTCCAGAGAGGGTAATCAGGCGACGGAACGAGAACCTCGTCTCCGTTTTCAAGAAGAGCCTGCATACTTAAATTGATAAGCTCGCTGACGCCGTTTCCCGTATAGATATCCTTAACGGTAACTCCGGGAATTCCTTTTAACTGAGCGTACTGCATTATCGCTTTTCTCGCCGGGAACATACCATTTGAAGCCGAATATCCCTGGCATTCCTTTATGTTCATTATCATATCAACGATAACTTCATCAGGAGCTGAGAAACCAAATGGCGCGGGGTTTCCGATATTAAGTTTCAATATCTTCTTTCCCTCTTCCTCCATCCGCGCAGCCTCGTCAACCACAGGACCGCGTACATCATAC
>CASEDW010000082.1 GCA_949286775.1 uncultured Eubacteriales bacterium
GGGAACTCATATGAACAGCCGTATTTTTGAAAAACCGCCTTATCTATATCTCTTCCGTAAAACGCTTCTTTGCCTATTTCAGATATGTTTTCTGATATGACCGCCTCTTTATCTTTTCCCAGCCACAATAAAAGTTTTATCCCGCCGTTTTTCGTTCTTTCGTATAATCCGTTTGCGTCCGTAAAAAACTTTTTATTTTCGGGATTGACATTTACGCTTGTTATTCCCTTTTCCGTATCAGCCCAGCTGCCGCTGTTGGAAAGCGCTCCTTCAAAAATATCCGTAACCGAAGCCGGTATAGTTATTTCTTTAAGAAGCGGCTGACCTTTTAACGCATCCTGACCTATCTTTACGCAGCCTTCCTGAATGGCGTATGATCTTCTTTCATCATTATTGTCAACAGATATGAGCGTGATATCGCCGTTTTCATCTTTTTCATAAATCCCATAGTTATCGTCAGGAAATAATTTACTCATACCGGCACCTCTTCGCTCTTTCATTCATAACGCTCCTCACATCGAGGGCAGTTTCACCAAGTATTTTTTCATCGGCAGGATCATTTATTTCATAAATTCTTATGAGTTCTATCCCTTTTTCTTTAAATAAGCCCATAATTTTTTCATTACGCCCTGTATTTTCACCGTCTTCCGATGATATATCTATTAAAAAAGCAGGCGTATTGTTTCCGCTCATCTTAAATGTAATCTCTGAAAGATTCTCTTCTTTCAGTTTTTCAGCCGAATCGCAGACAAATACGACGAGATCTTTTTTCGCGAATATCTTCTTTTGCTTTATAAGTTTATTTCTGTTGTAATCCATTACCGTTCCGTATCTGGATATTATCCCGCAGTATTTCTGCGCCGTTTCAAGACAGCTCTCCGATCCAAAAGAAACGACTTTGACGTTATAGCTGTTTTTTAACAGATCCGGTCTTCTCTCCTTCGTTCTTATGACCGACTGCTCATACCTCCAGGCATTAATCTTTTTGTGATCTCCCGAAAGCAGCACGCTGTCCACTTTTTTGTCATGCCAGATTTCAGGCCTCGTATAGTGTGGATATTCCAGGAGATTATCCTGAAGCGATTCAAACTGTGAAGATTCGTCATTACTTAGAACTCCCGGAACAAATCTCGATACGGCGTCCATCAGAACAAGGGCTCCGAGTTCTCCTCCTGTCAGAACGTAATCGCCTATCGAAATATAATCGTCCACAACCTCCTGCAGCACTCTGTCGTCTATCCCCTCGTAGTGTCCGCATAAAAGTATCAGGCCGTCTTCCATGGCCAGTTCCTCAACTTTTGTCTGATCGAGCACCTTTGCCTGGGGAGTCATATATATTACTTTAGCGTTTTCACCCGTTTTTCGCTTTGCCGCCTCGACAGCTCTGAAAACAGGCTCCGCCTCGATCACCATTCCGGCTCCTCCGCCATACGGATAATCGTCGACTCTGTTATGTTTGTTCGCTGAAAAATCCCTGATATTTATAGTGTTAACTTCTATATAACCATTAGAGGCGGCACGTCCAAGAATACTTGTACCTGCCGCCTGTCTGATCATATCAGGAAATAATGTCAAAACACAAAATTTCATATTTTAGATTTCCCGATTATTAATATTTTTTAATAAAAACTATAGCTGAATGACCATAAACTGTTCCATGCGCTCATCGCAGCGATGATAATAATGAAATAGATTGCTGAAGCAATAATTCCAAGCACAAGACCTGCTATCGCCATTCCCTTTCCGTTCATATTTTTCTGAGTGCACTGTCTCATTCCTACGATACCGAATATGATAGCAAGGATACCCGGAATATCCAGTATGAACCAACCGAAAATAAAAGTACAGATTCCAAGTACGAGAGAAGCGATAGCAAAACCGTTAGTCGGATTTGACGGCTGATAATATCCTCCGCCCTGATTTGGATTCTGATATGGATTTGAATTCTGATATGAATTCTGATACGGATTTGAGTTCTGATATGGATTTGAATTTGTCTGTCCTGCTCCATCCATGCACTGCGTGCCGCATACCGGACAGAATTTCGCGTCATCCTTCATCTGAGCTCCGCATTTAGCACAAACCTTCACCGCTTTGTCCTCCTCATTGAATAATGATTTTACACGGCATTTAAAAAGCCGTTCTAATAACTACATGATACACGCTAACTGCGCTACTATCAAGAAAATGTTGAATTTTTTTAATCGATTTTTTAATCAATAAGCCCCGGAAGAAGATGTATCGTCATTTTGTTTTCTTCAACATTTACATCGAGAATGCAGTCCTTTATCACAGGAACAAGCACTTCGCCGTGACGAAACGAATCTATGATATAGACGTCGTTCGCTCCTGTTTCCATAACGTCTTTAAGCGTGCCGAAAGGCATTGAATCGTCTGTAAAGACTTCCATGCCTATAAGGTCTCCTATATAGTATTCCCCCTCTTCAAGAGGCGCGGCGTTTTCTCTTGAAACATACAGCTCGGCCTGCCTGAAATTTTCAACATCTTCGATTCTGTCAAGTCCTTTAAACTTAACTATTACCATCTGTTTGAAAAAACGGACGCTTTCGATATTCAGCGTTCTTTCAGCGTTTGGAGTTCTCAAAATAACCTCATCAAGATCAGAAAAACGCTTGGGAGTATCTGTCGTCGGATAAACCTTTACCTCTCCTTTAAGTCCGTGAGTTGTCGTTATAACGCCTACTCTTAAAAACTGTTCCATTTATACCTCTTATAAAAATAATAAATTTAATGACACTTTACATATATTGTGATCGGATAGAGGAAGTATTCTTCCCTATCCGATCTGCGCGATACCTCGCTCATCTCGTGGCATTGCCACTCGATGACCGTTACCCAGCAAATATCCGCTCGTGCAAGCACGGCGGCTGCTTGCTGGGTGTA
>CASEDW010000083.1 GCA_949286775.1 uncultured Eubacteriales bacterium
AAATTATTATATGGCTCAGCTCGGAATGGCTTCAGATGATTTCTGGACGGATTCGGATATGGCCTCTGAAGACGGAAAAACATATGCTGAAACTTTTAAAGAGACGGAATACAGCTCAATCGTACGCATGTATGCTGTAAGACAGAAAGCTCTTGATGAGTACGGCATCGAACTTACCGATGAGGAAATGCAGTCAATTGAAAGTACCGCGGATCAGTTTTTAGAGGCAAATCCTGAAGCTGAGGATACTTTCGGAATAACGAGAGATCAGCTTATAGAACTTTTGAAGACATATACATATTCATACGCCATCAAGGATTCTCTGACAGGAGATGTGGACAGAGAGGTTTCTGACGAGGAAGCTGCCCAGAGCCGCATGATCTATATGCGAATAGCAAAAAATAACGATGACAGCGCGGATGAAGGCGCTAAATCAAATGACGAGTTAAAGGCGGATCTTGAAAACGCTTTTGAACAGGTGAAAGCAGCAGGCGATATCGACATTGACAAGATCAATGAGACAGCGGACGCCGTTAACGAAGACATTTACGCTGCTGAATATACCTTCGGCGATGACGTACAGTCATTTGAGGACGGCGTTATCGATGAAGTAAACGCTCTTGAAGACGGACAGTGGTGCGACGATGTTTTTGAAACAGATTCATATTATTACGTTGTAAAGATGGTCAGCAAATTCGACAGGGAAGCTACCGATCAGAAGAAGGAACAGATCATCAGAGAAAGAGAAAACGAAGCTGTAAATGAATTCTTTGAACAGTGGGAATCAGAAGCTGAAGTAGAAACAACTGACGCATGGGACAAAATTGAAGTGGAAAAAGACAAAGATTATACGATGAAACTGTCTTATTAATTAACCGTATTAAAGAAGGAGAGTCATATGTACAATGACCTTTTGACTATCGGACCTTTTACATTACATACATATGGTCTTATGACGGCGATAGGTATTCTGGCGGCGTACTTTACGGCTGAATACCGCGCGAAGAAACACGGGCTTGATCATACGAAAGTTTTCTGGCTCGTTATATGGTGCCTTGTATTCGGATATCTCGGATCGAAGATATTATATTTTATAACAATATTCCCGCAGATAATCGAAGACCCGTCGATAATTATTAAATCCCTTGGAGACGGATGGGTAGTATACGGAGGAATCATAGGCGGAATAATTGGAGCTTTAATCTTTTGCAGAAGGCATAAGCTGCCTACGCTTAAATTCTTTGATATCGGACTTGCAAGCGTGGCTTTGGCACAGGGATTTGGACGTCTCGGATGCTTTTTCGCCGGATGCTGCTACGGTATGCCGACAGACAGCTGTTTTTCAATAACGTTTACAAATTCGAATTTCGCTCCCAACAATGTGCCGCTTGTTCCGACGCAGCTCATATCGAGCGCAGCCGATTTTCTTCTGTTTTTGCTTCTTGTGCTTCTCTACAGAAGAAAGAATAATAAGCCCGGACAGGGAGCGGCGATGTATCTTATCTGCTACGGCATAGGAAGATTTATAATCGAGTTCTTCAGAGGCGACCTCATAAGAGGCTCAGTAGGAACCTTGTCGACTTCCCAGTTTATTTCAATTTTTATCGTGATAGCCGGAGTCATCATGTTTGTTCTCTGTACGAAGGCCAAAGATAAAAGACCTGTGATAAACGCGTGCATATTTGATCTTGACGGAACGCTTTTAAGCACAATCGAATCTATAGCTGTTCCGACAAATAAAGCCCTCAAAGAGTATGGATTTGAAGAGCATGATATTAACAAATATTACTACTATGTCGGAGACGGCTTCGCGAAATGCGTAGAAAGGGCGTTAAAAGACGCGGGAGATGAAAATCTCGAAAAATTTGATGAAGTATATGCCTTCGGTAAAAAACTTTACGATGAGAATCCATCATATAATGTAAAACCCTATGACGGTATTGTTGAAACCCTTGGAAAACTGAAAAATCTTGGCATAAGACTTGCCGTTCTTTCGAACAAACCTCATGAGTCGGCAGTCGCTGTTGTAGAGAAGTTTTTCGGAGAAGATGTTTTTGACATGGTTCTGGGACAGAAGGAAGGCGCTCCTGTTAAACCCGATCCGAGCTGCGCTAAGGAAATCCTGAAAGTACTCGATTTTCCCGTTGAAAAAATATGTTATATAGGCGATACCGATACAGATATGAAGACGGGAAAGGGAGCAGGTTTTTATACGGTAGGAGTGCTGTGGGGATTCAGAACTGAAAAGGAACTGCGTGAAAACAATGCTGATATGATAATTTCAAGACCTGAGGAATTGATGGAGGTGTGCAAATGGGAGAGTATTCAGAAGAATGCCTGAGATATTTTCTTGAACATCAGTCGCAGCTTTATGACGAGCCTGTAGCGGAAACTCTTGAAGAAGCGGAATCGTTTCTTGAGGACTGTATGGCGGTGGTCGTAAACTCATTAAAAGAGGTCAGAGAATATCTCGATGAAAACGGAATGGATATAAGCGGGATGACAGACGCCGAAGTTGAAGAATCCGGCGAGGTTTTTGCTATTCCTGATGGTACATATCTGATAGTTGAAGCATAAAAAAATTCAATAAAAATGAATAATTACAGTTTTCGGCCGTTGAAATATTCAACGGCCGAATTTTTGCAAAAATTCCGTCACTAAATGGAAGTTTTCGTGTTGACACACTATCATAACATGTTAGAATATTTATGATTGGTTGATGACATATATAAATTTTTAGGAGGCAAAAAATTAATGTCAAGAAAATGGGTATACTTATTTAAAGAAGGAAACGCTGATATGCGTGAACTCCTTGGCGGAAAAGGCGCAAACCTTGCTGAAATGACAAATATCGGACTTCCTGTACCTCAGGGATTCACGATTACAACAGAGGCTTGTACACAGTACTATGAAGACGGCCGTGTGATCAATGATGAGATCAAAGGTCAGATCATGGAATATATCGGAAAAATGGAAGAGATCACTGGAAAGAAATTCGGTGAC
>CASEDW010000084.1 GCA_949286775.1 uncultured Eubacteriales bacterium
AATACGGAAGAACTGAAAAAATTCTCCGAGCAGTTAAAAGAGCAGCTTGAGATCGTCGAGAAGAAAATTTACGAGCAGGCAGGAGAGGAATTTAATATTCAGTCGCCGAAACAGCTTGGCGTCATATTGTTCGAAAAATTGAAGCTTCCGGGAGCAAAGAAGACTAAAAGCGGCTATTCCACAGCGGTGGACGTGCTCGAAAAATTGGCGGACAAAGCGCCTATAGTAAGCGATATTTTGTATTTCAGACAGCTGGCGAAATTAAAATCGACATATGCCGACGCTTTAGGTGATTACGTCGCGAAGGACGGACGTATACATTCTCATTTTCATCAGACGATAACCGCCACGGGCAGAATAAGCTCGACAGACCCGAATCTGCAAAATATTCCCGTCAGGATGGAGCTGGGCAGAAAGATACGTAAAGTATTTATCCCCGAGGAGGGATACGTATTTATAGATACTGATTATTCACAGATCGAGCTCAGGGTTCTCGCGCATATGTCGAATGACGACAAGCTCATTGAAGCGTATAATAAAAACAGCGATATACACAGGATCACGGCTTCAGAAGTATTCGGAGTTCCATTTGAAGAAGTAACTCCGATTCAGCGAAGAAACGCCAAAGCAGTAAATTTCGGCATCATATACGGCATAAGTTCTTTTGGACTGAGCCAGGATTTGAGCATTACGCGAAAAGAAGCTCAGAATTATATAGAACAGTATTTTAAGACTTATCCCGGCATAAAATCTTATCTTGATACTACAGTTGCAAAAGCAAAGGAAACAGGATATACAACTACAATTTTTGGAAGAAGAAGGCCGATCCCTGAACTTAAATCTTCCAATTTTATGCAGAGATCCTTTGGCGAAAGAGTTGCGATGAACTCTCCTATACAGGGCACCGCGGCGGATATAATCAAGATCGCGATGAACAATGTTCACGACAGGCTTTTAAGAGAAAACTGTGAATCGAAGCTTATCATGCAGGTACACGACGAACTTCTTGTTGAAGCTAAAAAAGAAGAAGTCGAAAAGGTAAGCCGAATTCTCAAAGAGGAGATGGAAAACGCGGTTAAATTAAGAGTTAAACTTGAAGCAGATCTGAATATCGGCGAAAACTGGGATGAGGTGCATTAAAGGACGGTTGGTATGAATACGATTGGAATAACAGGCGGAATAGGAAGCGGCAAAAGCGAAGTGTGCGGTTATTTAAGAAATGAATTCGACGCGGCCGTAATCTTTACCGATAATGTGGGACATGATGTGATGAAGCCGGGGCAGGACTGCCATAAAAAGATAATCGAACATTTCACAGATGAAATTTTAAACGATGACGGAAGCATTGACAGAAAAAAACTCGGTGATATTGTTTTTAATGACAATAAAAAGCTTGAATTGTTAAATTCGATAGTCCACCCTGCCGTCTGGCAAGAGGTAGACAGACGGATAGAAAAAGCGCGTAATGAAGGCAGGCAGTTCGCTGTATTGGAAACGGCTTTGCCTGACGGCGAATTTACAAAAAGATGCGATGAGATCTGGTATGTTTATTCAAACAGGGAAATCAGAATTAAAAGACTTATTGCAAGCCGGGATATTACGGAAGAAAAAGCTGAAAGTATTATGAAAAATCAGCTGTCTGAGGAAGAATTTAGAAAAATCTGTGATTTTGTTGTTGACAATAGCGGAAATTTTGAAGATACTGCAAGAGAAATAAAAAGCAGACTGGAAAGGTACTAATAATGAGAGTATGCACTATAGCCAGCGGCAGCAGCGGCAATTGCATATATGTAGGCAGTGATGATACGCATGTTCTCGTTGATGCGGGAATAAGCGGTAAAAAAATAGAACAGGGCTTAAATGAAATAGGACTTACAGGAAAAGACATAGACGCTTTGCTTGTAACTCATGAACATTCGGATCATATAAAAAGTCTTGGCGTTTTAGCCCGTAAGTACGGAATGCCGATATATACTTCAGAAAAGACATTTAAAGAAGCTTCAGGAAATGCAAAAACAGGGAAAATCCCAGATGGGATATTTCATCCTGTCAACGCTGATGAGATATTTTCGATAGGAGATATAGACGTTCATCCGTTTTCGACAAGCCACGACGCGGCTGATCCCCTGGGATTTCGATTTGAAAATAATGGTCATTCATTTGCGATAGCGACTGACCTCGGATGCTATAATGAATATATCTTAAATCATCTGCGCAATCTTGACGTTATGCTGCTTGAATCTAATCATGACGTCAGAATGCTAGAAGTAGGCCCTTATCCGTTTTATCTGAAAAAAAGAATTTTGAGTGATAAGGGACATCTTTCAAATGAAGCGGCGGGACAGCTTTTAAACGATGTCCTCAACGACAATATGAAAAAAATAATTCTCGGACATCTCAG
>CASEDW010000085.1 GCA_949286775.1 uncultured Eubacteriales bacterium
AATAGAATCCCATTATAGCGAAAAGCCCCGAAATAATCGGGGCTAATGTTGAAATTTTTTTGGGACATTTTCAAAAATGCTTGACAGTACTTTTTTAAATTTTTTTCACAGTTTTTTTATTGATTTTTTCACAGTAAGAGCCGTTCTTCTTATTTCCGCAAGAAAAACCGCCCTTACTGTCTGCAAACACCACACCTTTTTATAGATTTACTTTCTGTATGCGTCGATTATGCCGTCAAAAAGTTTAAATCTTTCGCTCACATTGCCTTTAAATACTGCCGATCCCGCAACCAGTATATTGGCTCCGGCTTCAAGAACTTCGTTTATGGTCTTCTCATTGACGCCTCCGTCCACTTCTATATAAATGTCAGGATATCCCGCGTCGTCAAGCTTCTTTCTGAGTTCCTTTATCTTTCCTGTAATAGCCGGAAGATACGACTGGCCGCCGAATCCCGGATTCACGCTCATCAAAAGAACCATGTCCGTCTTATCTAAAACATAATCAAGCACCGATAACGGCGTCGCAGGATTAAGAACCACGCCGCTTTTCATTCCCGCTTCTTTGATCTGCTGAAGAACTCTGTCAAGATGTTTGCACGCCTCCGCATGAACAGTGAGCATCTGCGCGCCGCATTCCTTCATATCCGAAACATATCTTCCCGGGTCTTCAACCATCATATGCACGTCAAAATACATATTGCTGTTCTTTCTTATAGATTTGATAACCGGCATTCCAAACGAAATGCTCGGAACGAACATACCGTCCATAACGTCGATGTGCAGCCATTTGCATCCGCTTTCTTCAAGCGCTTTGAGCTGTTCTCCGAGGATATTAAAATCCGCTGACAGCATTGATGGAGCTATTTGATATTCCATACCTTACACCTTTCCTTTTTACCTGTTTATATTTTATAAAATGACACCAAAGTCTCATCTATACCTGTTTTTCTCCTGTTCTTTCAGTTCGTTGAACAGAAGTACATATGATTCGTATCTTTCTTTAAATATTTCGCCCTTTTGAACCGCTTCTTTCACAGCGCATCCCGGTTCATTCACGTGAACGCATCCCGAAAACCTGCATTCCCCTTCGTGCCTTAGCATTTCAGGATAAAACATCCTTAAGTTTTCTTTTGCCATTGGCTCAGGCGAAAATGATGTGAATCCCGGCGTATCGCATATATACGTCCCGGGTTCGACAACTATAAGCTGCGAATGCCTCGTGGTGTGACGGCCTTTTTTAAGCTTTGCGCTTATCTCGCCTGTTTCCATCTGTATTTCCGGCGATATCACGTTTGTAACAGAGGATTTTCCCACTCCTGACGGTCCCGCCAAAACAGTCGTCTTTCCTGCTATCGCTTTTCGTAACTCATCAATCCCGTGATTTTTTACGGTGCTGCAGGCGATTACTCTGTATCCCGCGCTTTCATATATCGATTTAATATGTTCCGCTCTCGCTTCGTCGGCAAGATCAAATTTATTAAAACATATGATAACAGGAACTTTTAAACGCTCCATCTGGACGAGCATCCTGTCCATGATCACCAGATTCGGTTCCGGATCAGTAAATGCCATGATGAGAATTATTTGATCGACGTTTGCGACCGCCGGTCTGTATAATTCATTTTTACGCGGCAGAAGTTCTTCTATATTCGCTTCTTTATTTTCTTCATCTAAAATTTTGATGCTGACCATATCTCCTACGAGCGGTTTGCATCCGTTTTTTCTGAAAAGTCCTTTTGCTTTACATTCATAGATGCCGGATTCTTCCACGGCAACGTAGTAGAATCCGGCAATCCCTTTAATTATAATTCCAGTCATTCAATTGTCTCTGTAAATATTAACTTC
Organism: uncultured Eubacteriales bacterium; assembly: GCA_949286775.1. Classification (GTDB taxonomy): domain Bacteria; phylum Bacillota; class Clostridia; order Lachnospirales; family Lachnospiraceae; genus Alectryocaccobium. The sequence continues at coordinate 1,846 of CASEDW010000085.1, forward strand.
CGTCAGCCCGGATAATCAGCAGGATCTATAAATCCATCCAGTTCAATGCTTCCTATGAGGTTGTCATACGCTCCTGTATCAGGATTGTATTCATAAATATTTACTGTTCCGGTAGATTCTCCGGCGATTCCTTCAATAGCGCTTGGATAATAGTTATACGGCTCGAACGGATTAGGTCCTGTGTAGACAAGGGACGTACCGCCCTGCTGAACAAGTTCTATCCGCACATCTCCGCCGTCATAATCAGCCGGCTGTTCAAATCCGTTATAGTATACCCAGTAATCATCATCCGTATCTGTTGTATCGGTTTCTTCAGGAGCAACGCTTACATACATCGTAATAGTCTGTCCCTCCTGTACTTCTGTTCCCGATGCAGGATCTGTATAAAGAACTATGCCTTCAGCAGTGTCGCTGTTTTCAACCTCAACAACTGTATATAATACTCCGTATGAATCGAGGATAGCTGACGCTGAAGCCTGGTCATATCCTGCCACTTCAGGAAGCGGGAATGTAGTTACCGCAGGCGCTTCTTTTCCCTTGCTTACGATGAGCTTCACGCTGCTTCCTGCCTGAACTTCTGTTCCCTCGGCAGGATCTACAGAAATAACTCTTCCTGTTTCAACAGTATCGCTGCTCTGAAGTTCCACTGTAGCCGTAAGTCCCAGCTGTCCGAGAGCTGTTTCAGCTTCAGCCTGCGTCGCGTTTACAAGTCCGCTCGGAACAGTGATCTTAGAGCTTCCGCTGGAAACTACAACTTCTATAGTTGCCTCAGGATCGACCTTTGTTCCCGAATCAGGATTTTGGGCGCATATCTTGCCCTCTTCATAAACGGTGGATTCCTGCGTTCCTGTCTGCTGTATCTTAAGTCCGTACTGTCCCGCCAGCGTCTGAGCTTCTTCCAATGTTCTGTTGCGGAAATCAGGTACGACAACGCCGTCTACGCTGCTTATCTCGCTGGTGTCACTTGTCTGGCTGGTTTCAGACGTATGTTTTGTAGTATCCGAATTATTATTGAACAAGCCCGCCATCATTCCGATCACCACTATAAGAATGATAATAATGATAGCGCCTATAAGAAATCCTCCTATAGTAATAGCTTTTTCAAGTTTTGAACTGATCGCGTCGGAATCCTTTGAGGAACGGCTCTTCTTTGATTTTGCGTTTCTCGCCGCTCTTCTCTGTCTTCTTTCCTCGTAATCGTCATCGATATCGTCGTCATCTTCCTCCGGAATATAACGCTGTGTTTTCTGAGTCTGCTGGCTCACACTCTGGCTTGAAGGAACTCTCTTTGTCTCAGCCTGAGTCGTATTTCCCGTAACTCCTGATTTCGCGACGCCCGCCACAGGAAGAACCTGTGAATTAGTTCCCAGCGGAGTCATCTGAACAAAGTTGCCCTGCGGATCGATGAGCGATCTCTTGAGGTCGTCGATAAGAAGACCTATAGATGCGTATCTTCTCTCAGGATTTTTCTGCGTACATTTAAGTATTATCTGCTCAAGAGAATAAGGAAGATCCGGCGTATATCTTGACGGCGGAATGATTTCCTCCTGAAGATGCTTTATGGCAATGGCAACTGTCGTATCGCCGTCAAAAGGCACTCGTCCCGTTACCATTTCGTACATCGTTATACCAAGGGAATATATATCGCTTTTCGCGTCTGCAAATCCGCCTCTTACCTGCTCAGGAGAGCTGAAATGCACCGATCCCATGACATTTGCCGTTATCGTATTTGAATTTATCGCTTTCGCGATACCGAAATCGGAAAGTTTTACTTTTCCGTCTACAGAAATAATAATATTCTGAGGCTTTACGTCACGGTGAACTATTCCCTGATTGTGAGCGCACTCGAGACCCAGCGACACCTGTATCGCGATGCTCGTCGCCTCTTTTACGCTGAGTTTTCCTTTTTTATCTATATAGTTCTTAAGCGTGATTCCCTCCACCAGCTCCATAACTATATAGTAAAGACCCCTGTCTTCTCCAACGTCGTATACGTTTACAATATTAGGGTGGGTCAGTCCCGCTGCTGCCTGAGCTTCTTTACGGAATTTCGCAACGAAGCTGCCGTCTCCCCTGAATTCTGCTTTAAGTACCTTAACGGCTACAAGCCTGTTAAGCTTATGGTCCATGGCCTTGTAGACATCAGCCATGCCGCCGGCTCCGACACGCGAAATTATTTCGTATCGCTCGCCAATAATAATTCCTTCTTTTAACATTTATTCCACCTCGTCAGAAAATGGCTGAACCGCGATAACCGCGATATTGTCTTTTCCGCCATTTTTATTTGCTTCTTCGATCAATGCTGCCGTCGGATCTTTTCCTTCCTTAGAAGTCTCCCCTACGATCCTGAGTATCTCACTGTCTTCTACCATATTTGACAACCCGTCAGAACACATGACAAACCATTGTCCCGGTTCAAGTTTGAGATCAAAGAAATCCATTTCCACGTTTTCTTCTGTCCCTACGGCTCTCGTAATAATATTTTTGTCAGGATGATTTCTTGCCTCTTCCGGATTAAGCTCCCCTAATCTTACCATTTCCGCAATGAGCGAATGATCCTGCGTTATCTGTTTTATCTCATCTTTTATAAGATAGAGTCTGCTGTCGCCGACGTTGGCGACATACAAATATTCGCCGACCACCGAAGCAACTACCATAGTGGTACCCATTCCGGCCATCGATGGATCTTCGAGCGCCGTTCTCAATACCTCTTTGTTCGCTGCCGCGATACCGTTTCTTATTATTTTTACAGGATTAAAATTCGTGTCTTTACGTATAGTCTCAACCATCACGGATACACCGTAATTCGATGCAAAATCTCCTGCATTGTGTCCGCCCATTCCGTCTGCAACCACAAAAAGATTCGGCAGGTTTCCTACCGGATCTTCTGAAGTAAATATAAAGTCCTGGTTCATAGAACGAATTTTTCCCACGTCAGTAGCAGAAAATACCTTCATCATACTTCTCCTGGCAAATCTTTCTAACAGGCTATCTTAGAATTATTTTCTATCTATATAGCTCTTACGTAGTTGTCCACAGGCTCCGTTGATATCTGAGCCCATTTCTCTTCTAATAGTAACATTTATTCTGTTTTTTTCAAGTTTATTTTGAAATTTCACCGTTTCTTCGTGATGCGTCGGTTTAAAATCCCTTTCATCCACCGGATTGACAGGTATCAGGTTCACATGACAGGGAAAACCTTTCAAAAGAAGCGCAAGCCTTGAAGCGTCCTGATCAGAGTCGTTTTCTCCTGCGGCAAGGGCATATTCAAAAGTCACCCTGCGTCCCGTCACATTATAATAATTCTTAGCCGCTTCGATAACTTCAGCTATCGTATATTTATTCGCGATCGGCATCAGTTTTTTTCTCGTTTCATCATTTGAAGCATGAAGCGAAACGGCAAGCGTCACCGCGAGTTTTTCATCAGCGAAATCATACATTTTGGGAACTATTCCGCATGTTGAAACAGTAATATTTCTGACGCTTATATTCATGCCTTTTTCATTTGTAATCAGACGTATGAATCTTACAAGCTGTTCGTAATTGTCGAAGGGCTCGCCCGTTCCCATTACTACTATATTTGAAACTCTTTCGCCTGTATCCTCCTGTATCCTGTATATCTGTTCAAGCATTTCGGAGGCTTTTAAATTTCTCAGTTTTCCGCCTATTGTAGATGCGCAGAACCTGCATCCCTGTGCGCATCCCACCTGAGATGAAATGCATACCGAATTCCCATGATGATACTTCATAAAAACGCTTTCTATCACATTTCCATCCTCAAGCTCAAAGAGATATTTTCTCGTCCCATCCTTTTTTGAAATAAGACAGTCGGCCTTTTTTAAGAATGTAATCGGATACCGCTCGCTCAGTTTTTCCCTCAGCGCAGCCGGCAGATTTGTCATATCTTTATAAAACGCAACTCTTCTTTGGTGCAGCCACTCAAATATCTGAGCAGCCCTGAACGGTTTTTCCCCTATTTCTTTTATAAATTCTTTTAGTTCATCAGGATACAGCGATTTTATATCTATTCTGTTAATATTTTCCTCTGCCATATTATTTTTTCCTCTTAAACCGCGCTATAAAAAATCCGTCGCACAAAACCTCTCCCGGAAGAAGCTGTATATATCCGTCTTTTGCCGTATCGCACTTTATTTCCTGCGGAAGATACGGCGTTATATCATCCGGCTTAAATTCGCCTTTTTCAAGGATATATTTTACATTGTCTTCGTTTTCCTTTTTTGATATGGTACATGTGCTGTACAAAAAAACGCCGCCCGGCTTTACATATCTTATCGCCGCATCTATGATCGATCTTTGTATATCCGCCAGCGCGTTTACTTTTTCCAAAGACGCGTTATATTTGATATCAGGTTTGTGTCCGATCACGCCAAATCCGGAACATGGCACGTCGGCTATCACGATATCCATGGCTTCTTCATATCGAGGGTCAAAGTTCGCCGCGTCCCAGACTTCAGTTTCAATTTTATTTATACCGCATCTGTCGATGTTATCTTCTATAAGATCCGTCTTTTTATAGGAAATATCTCTGGAAATTATCTTTGTATCAGCCGAAGAAAGATCCGCCGCGAACATACTCTTTCCTCCGGGCGCCGCGCATACATCCAATATCTTCAGCGCTCTGTCAGAATCGATGCCGGCGCATTTGACGGCTATCATAGAACTTATATCCTGAACGGCAAATTTTCCCTGATCAAAACTCTTAAGCGACGTCAAACTGTCATACTCCGAAATGAAATAAGCGCAATCAATATAGGGCGCTTTTTCTACTTTCACGCCTTCTTCTATCAGGCTTTCCTTTGTTTCGCTGATTTCTCGACCGCCGCCGCGTATTCTTATTGTTGTTTTCTTTTCATTTAAAAAGTATTTGCAGATATTTTCCGTTTTTTCCTCTCCGAATCTCTCAAGCCACTCGGAAACGATAAACTCCGGCATCGAATAGTTGACGCAGATATATTTTTTCATATCGCCTCTGTCCGGAAAAACGCATTTTTCCGGTTCTCGTATAATGCTTCTGAGTACGCCGTTGACGAATCCCTTCAGCGAACCGAATCCCTTTTTTACGGCGAGTTTAACAGCTTCATTTACAGCGGCGCTGTCAGGCACCGACTTCATTTCCATTATCTGATATACCGCCGTCCTTAAAATATTTCTCACCGCCGGCTTCATTTTTTTGACCGGTATTTTCGAGTAAGAGTCGATGATATAGTCTATCTTAATTCTGTTCTCCGCCGTTCCTTCGACGAGCCTGGCATAGAATCCTCTCTGATTTTTCGGAAGGTACGCGTATTTTTCAAGAACCGCGTTGACAATTTCATTTAATTTACCTTCAGATTTTTCCGCTTCCAGAAGCGTTTCCAGCGCAAGCGCCCTTAAATTAACATTATCCGACAACGCAATTCTCCTTATAAAATACTTTTACTCTTCTTCAAATCTCATTCCCGCTTCCCATCTGCATCCTCGCAGAAAGGCGTCAAAAGCCATTCTCTTTTTGCCCTGAATCTGAAGCTCTGTTATACTTATCTGCCCTTTTCCTGTCTGAACAAAAAGTCCGTTTTTATCGGCTTTTGTAACTGTTCCCGGAAGCGCGTCTGTATCTTCATCTATGATTTCGCAGTCCCAGATTTTTACATTGTTTTTTCCGGCGAATGCAAATGCTCCCGGCCATGAATTCATGCCGCGAACCCATCTTTCGATCTTTGCAGCGTCCCAGTTCCAGTCAATCCTTCCGTCATTTTTTGATATCATTCTCGCGTAGGGCGTAGGACTAATCTTTGGCTGCGGGATAGGGCTGATTTCGCCGTTTTCTATCTTATCCAGTGTCTCCACTGCAAGCTCCGCCCCAAGTTTTGCCAGCTTTTCAAAAAGAGACTCGGAGGTTTCTTTTTTGTCGATAGCGCACTCTTTAACGCTGATTATGTCTCCCGTATCGAGTCCTTCGTTCATCTGCTGCACCGTTACGCCGGTTTTTTCTTCTCCATCGAGAACGGCCCACTGTATCGGAGCCGCGCCTCTGTATTTCGGCAGAAGCGACGCGTGAAGATTTATGCATCCGTATTTCGGAAGTTCGAGAATGTTTTTCGGAATTATCCTTCCGTATGCCGCCACAACTATAATATCAGCGCCATATTTTTTCAGTTCGTCAAACGTCTCCTGCGTCTTCATTTTTTCAGGCTGAAAAACAGGAATATTTTCGCGCTGCGCAACCGCTTTTACCTCAGTAGGCACCAGCTCTTTGCTGCGCCCTTTGGCTTTGTCGGGCTGACTTACGACAAGTTTCACATTGTGTCTGCTCTTTATGATCGCTTCTAATGTCTTGGCCGCGAAATCAGGCGTTCCCATGAAAATTATATTCAAATTTCCTCTTCCTCCTCTTCGGGCTCTGTCGGATTGTCCCTTAATTCGCCTTCAACTTTTGATACATAGAGCTTTCCGTCAAGGTGCTCGCACTCATGACATATAGCGCGGGCAAGAAGTCCTGCTCCTTCAAGTATGAACTCGTTCATGTCAAGATCATAAGCTTTGACTTTTACCCTCATCGGTCTTGTAACATCTCCGTTTTTGCCAGGAACGCTTAAGCATCCTTCAGGCCCTGTCTGTGTTTCTTCCGATGTTTCGATTATCTCCGGATTTATCAGAACATGAGGATCCGGCTCTTCAAGCCCCGTATCGATTACAACTATCCTTTTAAGCACGCCGACCTGCGGAGCGGCAAGTCCCACTCCGAACGCGTCGTACATAGTATCAAACATATCCTCTACAAGACTTCTGATCTTGTCTGTTACCTTGTCTACAGGGCGGCATACCTTTGTAAGCACAGGATCGCCCCAGTATCTGATTTTTCTAAGTGCCATATAACAAGTCTCCTTTAATTATTGAGCGAAAATTGAATGTTTATATCATTAAATCCGCTGTTGATAGCAATATATTTTTCTGTGTACTGCCTCATTTTTATAATATCCGAAATATCAGCATTCTTTATATAGATCACCATCCTGTACAAATCCTGAACCTTGGCGACGCTTTCATAAACAGGCCCGAGGATCTGTATCTGCGGTTTTATACGTATCTTTTCGAGATATTTTTTTATATAATTCATAGCGTTTTGAAGATGATCATCTTCTTTAGCGCTTCCATGTATTGATAAAAGGCAGCTTATAGGAGGGTACATCATTATTCTTCGATTTGCAATCTCTTCCTGATAAAAAGCCTCGTAATCCTGTGTTTTCGCCGCTTCAATCGCGTAATGATCGGGATTATATGTCTGTATTATTCCCGTACCCCGCGTTTTTCCTCTGCCTGCTCTTCCGATCGCCTGAACAAGAAGCTGAAAAGCTCCTTCGGCGGCGCTGTAATTCTGCGCGTAAAGAGCAGTATCGGCAGCCACAACTCCGACAAGGGTTACATTCGGAAAATCATGGCCTTTTACTATCATCTGCGTTCCCACGAGAATATCGGCTTCGCCTTTTGAAAATCCGCTTAATATTTTTTCATAGCTCTCCTTTGCCCCTACCGTATCCCTGTCCATTCTCAAGATACGCGCGTCGGGAAATCTTTTTTGAAGAACCTCTTCAAGCTGCTGCGTTCCTATTTTAAAGCCGCCTATGTATTTCGAGCCGCACTTAGGACAGTTTTTCACCATAGGCTGTGAATATCCGCAGTAGTGACATATGAGCATATGGTTATTGTGAAGCGTCAGCGAAACGTCGCAGTGCGGACATTTAATAACGCTGCCGCAGGATCTGCAGGAAATAAATCCCGTATGCCCCCTTCTGTTCAAAAAGAGCATGATCTGTTCTTTCTTTTCAAGCCTTTGCGCCATAGCGTTTTCGAGCTCTTCGCTCAATACGGATTTTCTGCCCTTTTCAAGTTCCTTTCGCATATCGACAACTTTTACAAAAGGCACGCTCGCGCCCGCAAAGCGGTTATCCAGTTCAAAGAGCGCGTAATCTCCCGTTTCACAGCGGTATCTGGAGCTTATGGCAGGTGTAGCCGAACCCAGCACTACATTGGCGTTTTCCATTTCAGCTCTGTAAACGGCAGTTTCCCGCGCGTGATATCTCGGCGCTTTTTCACTTTGATAGGAAGGATCATGCTCCTCGTCGATGATTATAATCCCCAGATTTTCAAACGGCGTAAACAGCGCCGAGCGCGGCCCTATTACGAGCGATACTTCGCCGTTTTTCACTCTTTCTATTAGATCAGAGCGTTCTCCTTTTGAAAGTTTAGAATGAAGCACCGCCGTTCTGTCCCCAAAACATGCGTAAAATCTTGAAACAGTCTGCCATGTAAGAGATATCTCAGGGATTAGAAGTATCGCCTGTTTTCCTGAATCTATGACGTCTTTTATCAGCCGCATATAGATATATGTCTTTCCGCTTCCGGTGACGCCTCTTATGAGGCACGGTCTCGGCTTTTCGCTGTTAAACTCTTCTTTTATGCTTTCATAGACTTTCTTTTGCTGCTCATTGAGTTCATGCATCGCCTGCTTTGCATTATCCGCCTCTATGCCGGATGGCAAAGTTTTTCTGTAATCGGCGCTTTTTGAAATGCTGATAATTTTCTTTTCCAGCAGCGTCTTTAAAACCGGCTGTGTGCCTTTTAACTCTTTAACTGCATATTCCCATGAAAATGACTTTTTTTCAATGAGCGCGCTTATAATTCTTTCCCGCGCCGTAAAATGTTTTTTTTCACAGATTTCTTTTTCTTTTTTCAGTGAATCAATGTCCATTTCAGAACAGATGATTCTTTTTTCTTTAACTTTCGTCTTTTCCTTTACCGGAAGCACCGTTTTAAGCGCCTGAACAAACGTAGAACCGTAAGTCCTTTTTATCCATGCAGCAAGACGAACAAGCTTTTCTTCTGCCGTAATATAATTTTCCGGACAGTCTTCTATGTCCTTAATCCTGTCCGTATCGATTTTTGGAATACTGCCTGTCGATACGACAAACCCATCTACTATTCTGTCGCCGTTCCCAAACGGAACGCGCACCTTGCTGCCCTCCTGCACCCTGTCGGCAAGCTCTTCAGGTATCCTGTACTGAAATGTTTTATCTAATTTATCAATAGAAATATCTACTATAACGTCTGCATAAAGCTGCTTCATTGATATATCCGAATCTGCCTTTTAAATTTTAATCCACATCATTATAATCTTACTTCGCGACTTTTACAATAAACAAAAAGGGAACCGTTTTCACGATTCCCCCTAATAATGATCTGTTTTAATTATTTGTTGTAATTTACGATCTTTCCGAAATCAGGTTTAAGAGCCGCTCCGCCGATAAGACCGCCGTCGATATCAGGTTTTGAAAGAAGCTCTGCAGCGTTTCCTGCGTTCATAGAGCCGCCGTACTGAATACGTACTGACTGTGCCGTAGCTTCATCATACATCTCAGCGATAGTGTTACGGATCATAGCGCAAACTTCCTGTGCCTGATCTGCTGTAGCTGTAAGGCCTGTTCCGATCGCCCAGATAGGCTCGTAAGCGATAACCATTGAAGCTACCTGCTCAGCTGTAACTCCCTCAAGATCAGCTTTGATCTGAAGGTTGATCCAGTCTTTATATGCGTTTCTCTCACGGAGTTCTTTTGACTCTCCGCAGCAAAGGATAGGTGTAAGTCCTGAAGCGAATGCTTTTTTAACTTTCGCGTTGAGGAACGCATCGTCCTCTCCGAAATATTCACGGCGCTCTGAATGTCCGATAATAACATATTTAACGCCTGCGTCGATAAGCATCGGAGCTGAAATCTCGCCTGTATAAGCTCCTTTGTCCTCGATATAGAAGTTCTCCGCGCCGACAGCAACGTTTGTTCCTTTAACAGCTTCAACAACAGGAACGATGTCGATCGCAGGAACGCAGTATACTACGTCTACCTCATCATTATTTACAAGTGGTTTTAATGTTTCGCAAAGAGCAACTGCCTCTGACGGAGTCATATTCATTTTCCAGTTGCCGGCGATAATTTTTCTTCTTGCCAT
>CASEDW010000086.1 GCA_949286775.1 uncultured Eubacteriales bacterium
CTTAAATACGTGAAAGACGGTTCATTGTATAAATTACGGAGGAAAGATGATGAAACGGATCCGACTATTAGGTTATGTACTGCTGGCTGTAGAAACCGCAGGCGTTTTTTTGAGCTTTTCGCTGACCGGCAGCGTTCTTATCAGAGCCGCCGTTTTAGTGCTGCTGGGGCTGCAGATAATATATCTTATTTCTTTAGAAAAGATGGTATATGGACCGCTGAAAATCGTAAGAAATGAGCTGGATAGCTTTGACAAAAATCCGGATGGGCGGGATCCTTTTTCTTATAAAGACAAGCCCTGCAGCGTGGCAAAATTAGAACAGCTTATAGAACAGTACGCGGCGCAGCGGATACGCCGCAATAATTCCGTAATCTTTAATAAACAGACGGAACTTACCGCGCTGCAAAGTCAGATCAATCCGCATTTTTTATATAATACCCTCGACACTATACGCGGGCAGGCGTTATCGGCGGATGATACGGAAGCCGCCGATATGATAGAAACGCTGGCGTCTTTTTTCCGTTACAGCATAAGCCGTAAAGGAAACATGGTAACGCTCCGCGATGAATTGAACAATATCGAGAACTTTATGAAGATTCAGCAGTACCGTTACGCGAATCGTTTTTCGATGCAGATAGAAATAGACGATGAAGAACAGATAGCCTATGACTGCTATGTGCCGAGACTTATTTTGCAGCCGATAGTGGAAAACGCGGTAGTCCACGGTTTGGAGGATGTTATTGAGGACGCGCGTATTTATATTGAAGTGACGGTGGCAGAAGATCTGATAATAACCGTCTCCGATAACGGAAAAGGGATGTCGCTTAAAGCGCTGGATGATCTGAACGCGCGTATTCATTCCGATGATATGAGACTGATTGATGAAGTTGATCAGGGATACAAAAAACGGGTATCGCCCTGCCCAATATTAATAAGCGCATACAGCTGCTCTATGGAAAAAAATACGGACTAAACGTATACAGCTCCGAAGGGCGTGGAACTGATGTAGAGATAATAATTCCGATGAAGAACAATACAGAGGGGTTGCCGCTTGAAGAAAATAGTTCTGAAGATAAATGATCTGAATATAAGTCATGAGCGTTACGGAAAGCTGAAACATGCGTCGTTTTTCACATTGGAAAGCGAAGTGAGCGGGCTCATGGGGCTCGATTCGTCAGGAAATGAATTGGCGGCGAGGATGCTGCTCGGAGAATCCGACATAGAGTGGGACAGCGGAAATATATATATTGACGGCAGACAGATAAGAGATCCCAAAGCGGGACGAAAACTTGTCGGACATATAGTCGGCGGGGCTCCGGCAGTAGAGCATATGACGGTGGCGGAATATGTCGGTCTTAAGGATGTCAGCTGGCTGCTTACGATAAAGGCGAAGCACAAAATGCGCCGTCTTGTGAACGAGCAGTTCGAACAGATCGGAGCTTCATTGGATATAGATAAAAAGATGACGCAGTTAAGCGAACTTGAGCGCCGCATAGTAGAGCTGGTGAGGGCGAGAAAGAAAGGCGTCAGAGTTCTTATCATTGAAGACGAATGCGAAGGAATGAACAGAAAAACCATAATGGAATACGGGGCGTTTCTTCGAAGAGCCATCAAAGACAGGATGACTGTATTGCTGCTTTGCCATTCGGAGGCAGCAGCGTCCCTTTTAATAGACAACTACATCGTTTTTCGTAAAGGGCGCGTTATCAAGCACGGATGGGGTGATTTCCAAGACAGCCACGTGGACATTAATCACTATATGTTAGGCGAGTCGTTGATGATAAAAAAGAATTCTCTCGATAAATATACCAGATATATAAGTGCCAAAAGAGATGTTGTCTACGGAGTTAAAAATATTCCTATCAAAGGGAAAAATGAAAATTTTGAATTCTACAAAGGAGAGATTACTGCTTTTGTTATAATAAACAGCGCTCAAAGAGTTGAGTTTTTTAAGAATCTGTGCGGACGAAATACGCCGGAGGAGACGGAGTATCTGCTGGACGGACAATATACAAAACAGCCGGGATTTTCCCGCTTTAAAGAGAACAGGATCGTTTCAGTCATGAAGACGGGCAACGATTACGAGCTTTTTGAAAAAATGTCGGTGGGAGACAATCTGCTGATTCCTTCCATTGAAAAAATTCCGAGACATGAGTATTTTTCGTCGGGCGGAAAGATCGCGAATATGCTGAGCGATGAAACAAAGGACAGTTCATTGAACAGCGATACTGTTTTAAAAGAACTCAATTCCAACGATCATATCGCGATAGCCTTTAACCGCTGGTATGTGTTTAATCCAAAGGTCATAGTGCTCTATGAACCTTTTACGTTTTGCGACACATACGGTGTTTCGATTGTCGCTTCGTTTATCAAAAAGTTTTCAAACCGCGGAACGGCAGTAATTGTTGTCAAATCCAGTCTGGAATATATGGAGGATATTTCCGACAGGATTATTAACTATTAAACCGGCTCAACAATTTAAAAGGCATAAAAAAGGATTACCGGATCAAAAAGCTCCGATAATCCTTATTTTTTTGCGCTTTTATATGCGGGCCTTTTTAATTTTGCCTCTGATGATGAATATTATGGCAGCTATTATTGCCGCTGCTATAAGAGTTTTGCCCCATACGGGAATCGTATCGAGATTAAAACATCTTACGTTTATCCACATCTGATTTATAACGTCTGTCTTTTCGTTGTCGAAGTAGACCATTATCGATGTTCTGTCGATTATATCCCGAGTCGGATACTGAGCTGAAAGCTGTCTGTCGACCTGATCTGTAGGTGCGCTGATGACATATTCCCCGCTGTCAGGATCGTCCGAGAAGAAATATGAGATATCATAGTCGATGACGTCTTCTTCGTCTTCTTCTGCGCCGTAGGTCCAGTCAAGATACTGGAATATAGTGTCGTCTTCGCCGCCTGAAATGACGGAGGTGTATCCGATATAGTACATATTTCTTACGACATTATCGGGTCTCGACAGGAAGTTGATGAAACTTTCTGCGGCATGCTGTTTAGCGGCGTCCTGACCGATACCGCTTTTAAGCATTACCCATCCGTCGAAATATATGTTAGAAGATTCGATAGGAACGGCAAAATTAAGCGTATAGTCGTCTTCGTCAGCCTGATCCATTGTATATACCGCGTCTCCGGACCACTGATAGTTCGCGAGAACTTTTCCTGTTATCATATCAGCCTTTCCTGAATCAGTTTCAAAAGAATAGGCGTTGTTTTTTACTGACTGGAGCCAGTCCTGAGCGGCCTGGATCGTTTCAGGAGAGACGTCGTTCATTTCTTCTTCGAGATTAAGAGCGTAGTTCGGATCGTTTAAGAACTCCTCAGATGTGAGAAGATCTTTTTTGATCGCGCCTACCGCGGCGAAATACGAATCGCGGACGTTGTCTTTTATCGTTATCTGACGGAAATATTCAGGGTCTGAAAGCAGCGTCCATGTAGATGCCTCTTCCTTTGTGATCTCGTTTGGGTTATATACTATGCCTGTTATTCCCCACATATAACCCGCCATGTATTTGCTCCAGGGTTCGCCTTCTATCTCTTTGCTGTCGAAAATATTTCTTATATAAGGTGAAAGCCCCCTTATGTAATAGTTGTTTTCGTCGGTCTCGTCAAAGAAATCGTCTGAAAGCGGCACGAGAGCGTCTTCCGCCATGAGTTTCATGTTCAGGTATTCTGACGGGCAGATAAGATCGTAAACGTCGCCCAGTGTGAGCATATTGTAAAGGTCTTCATTAGTACCGAAAGTGCTGTACTCGACGTTAACTTTTATACCGTAAGTTTCGTAGTACCATTCTTCGAAATCGTCGACCATCGGATTTACGCCTAAGATATCTCCGTTATCCAGGTCGATGGTTTCTTCATCCGGATCCCAGTCGCCTAAATCTATGTA
>CASEDW010000087.1 GCA_949286775.1 uncultured Eubacteriales bacterium
GAGCAAAAAGCTCTGGACCGACAGAGAAGACGGCGCGATGATAATTACGCGCCGCTATGAAAACGCGTTCGACGAGGCGTTAGAAACAGTAAGAGAGATCGCCCAAAAATCGGCGTCGGAAAATTACAGCGCTTTCGCGATATTATACAGGACAAACGCCCAATCGCGTCTTTTTGAGGAACAGTTGATTCAGAATAATATTCCATACCGGCTTGTAGGAGGAGTAAACTTCTATTCGAGAAAAGAAATCAAAGATATACTCGCGTATCTTAAAACTATCGAAAACGGAAGAGACGAAGTCGCCGTAAGGCGTATCATAAATATCCCGAAACGCGGAATAGGCGACAAATCTGTCGACAAGGTGAGCGATTACGCCGAAATAAACGGATATTCTTTTTTGGGAGGCTGCGCTCATGCAAAAGAGATACCGGGACTTGGAAGAACTGCTTCAAAGATAGAAAATTTTGTACTGTTTATCAGAACGTTCAGGACATATTCAAAAGAATATACTGTTCCCGATCTGATAGAAAAACTTCTTAAGGAGACGGGTTACAGGGAAGAACTCGAAAATGAGGGAACTCAGGAAGCTTTAGACAGGATAGACAACATAAACGAGCTCATAACGAAAGCGGAAACGTACCAGTCCCAGGCCGAAAAGCCCTCCCTTTCGGGATTTCTGCAGGAGGTGGCGCTTGTAGCCGATATAGATTCCATGGAGGAAAACAACGACAGAGTTTATCTTATGACTATTCACAGCGCCAAAGGCCTTGAGTTTGATAACGTCTATATCGCGGGCATGGAGGAGGGGCTTTTCCCAAGTTTCAGGACATTGTATGATATCGATGAAGAAGAGCTTCAGGAGGAGAGGCGGCTCTTTTATGTCGGTATGACAAGGGCGAGAAATACGCTGACGCTCACATCAGCGAAAATGCGTATGATGAGAGGAGAGCCGGAATATCACAGAGTATCGCAGTTTATAAGCGAGATAGACGAATCTTTTGTTAGGGACGAAAGCGACTGGGATTTAAGAGCGCCAAAGAAAAAAGAAATACACATGGAGTCGGGTAAAAGCGCTCCGTTAAATAACAAGCAAAAAACACTTCCCTACGGAAAGACTTTTGACCTGAATCAGTTCAAGGTGAAAAAAGCTGATTCGCTTGATTACGGTGTAGGAGACAGGGTGGTTCATAAAAAATTCGGATTAGGAACAGTCCTTGATATAAAAGACGGCGCGAAGGATTATGAAGTTACCGTCGAATTCGACAATTCCGGTCAAAAAAGGATGTTCGCGGCTTTCGCGAAGCTTGAAAAGCAATGAACCGTAAAAAATTAAATAACGGTTTTACATACAGATAAATTCATGATATTATATTATGCTGATAAAAATAAATAAACTGGAAGGAAAATAAATATGAGCTTATTAACACAGTGGAGAGAAATGGCATATGATCAGAAAGCTGATCAGAAAAAATTAAACCAGTTATGGCAGGCGTATTTCTTAAAGGAGAAAGCCGTATACGAGCAGCTCCTTGCTGATCCTGATACTGAAGTAAAGGGAACAGTAGCTGAACTTGCCGAAAAATACAATATGGATATTATGACGATGACAGGATTTCTTGACGGAATCGACGAGAGTCTTGTGACTCCTAACAATATCGAGGAGATGGACGAAAATACAGAAGTAAGCCTTCTTTTCGACAAGAAAAAACTTTACAAAAACATGGTAGGAGCAAGAGCGGAGTGGCTCTATACGCTTCCACAGTGGAACGATATCTTTACTCCTGAAGAGCAGAAAGCGCTTTATCTCGAGGAAAAGAAATCAGGCACAGTGGTTAAGGGCAAAAAGGTCGGCAGAAACGATCCGTGTCCATGCGGAAGCGGAAAGAAATATAAACACTGCTGCGGCAAAAACTGATTTATAATACTTTATAAAGAGGACTTGTTATGATTCTTGCAGTCGACATTGGAAACAGCAACATAATGTTTGGCGGTATTTCAGAAGATAAGATACACTTTATTGAGTCGATCTCCTGTGACAGATCGAGAACGCAGACAGAATACACTTTTTTCCTGAAGAACATCGCCATATTAAATGAAATTTCCGACAACAGCATAGACGGCGCGATTATAGCTTCTGTCGTACCGCAGCTCACCTCTGTGGTCAGGGGTGCCATAAAGAAAGTCTATAAGGTTGACGCAATGGTTATAGGGCCGGGAATAAAAACCGGCCTCAATATTCTACTGGAAAATCCTGCGCAGCTGGGAAGTGATATTCTGGTCAATTCAGTGGCGGCGGTTTCCAGATTTAACGGTCCTCTTATAGTTGTCGACATGGGAACGGCAACTACTTTTTGTGTAGTAAACAGTAAAAATCAGTATATTGGAGGCATTATCGCGCCGGGAATAAGGATAGCTCTCGATTCTCTTGTTTCTAAAACGTCACTACTTCACCAGATCGAATTTGAACCGCCTAAAAATGTTATCGGAAAAAATACCGCCGAATGTATGAAGAGCGGCATCATGTATTATAATGCCAGCGCGATCGACGGATTAATAGAAAGAATAGAAAAGGAAATAGGAGAAAAATGCACCGTTATCGCGACGGGAGCTCCTGCTAAAGCAATAATACCCCTTTGCGCGAGAAAAGATATTATCATAGACGAATATCTTGTGCTCAAAGGATTAAAAGTTATTTATGACAAAAATCATAAATAAACGCGGAGAATCAGATGAACGAACAATATACAAATCAGAGTAAAAACGTCATAAGACAGGCTGAACTTACGGCTTTAAAATGGGGAAATTCTTATATAGGAACAGAGCATCTTCTTGCAGGTTTATTCGCGGTTTCAGACGGAACCGCTTCTTTGCTTTTAAAAAACGCCGGCGTTTCAAAAGAAGATCTCTATGACCTTATCGATAAACTTATCAGCGAGCGCGCTGAAAATAAGAATATTAAAAAGGGCGATATCACATGGACGCCGAAGGCTAAGAAGGTTTTAAGAGACGCCGTTGAAGAGGCAAGAAAGTATATGGAGCCTCTTTGCGGAACGGAGCATATACTTATGGCTATATTGCAGGAGCCTGAATGCGCAGCTACGCGTCTTCTCTATACTATGGGCGTTGAACTTCAGAAACTTTACGCTGATTTATTCGAGGCCATCGGCCTTGATCCTTCTTCGGCAGCTGAAAGTCTTAACGCAAAACAGAGCGGGAATATAAACGGCAGCATTACTCCGGCTCTTGATCAGTACGGCAGAGATCTTACTCAGATGGCGGCCATGGGCAAGCTTGATCCCGTCATAGGACGCGAAAAAGAAATTTTAAGACTTATGCAGATACTCTCCAGAAGGACAAAAAACAATCCTTGTCTGATAGGAGAAGCGGGAGTCGGCAAAAGCGCTATAGTCGAAGGACTGGCGCAGAGAATCGTAAATGAAGCCGTGCCTGAAAATATGCTGGGAAAAAGACTTGTTACGCTTGATCTGTCAGGAATGGTGGCAGGTTCAAAATACAGAGGCGATTTTGAAGCCCGTATAAAAAGCGTGCTTGATGAGATATATTCAAATGGAAATATTATT
The DNA here is from genome assembly GCA_949286775.1 of uncultured Eubacteriales bacterium. Taxonomy (GTDB): domain Bacteria; phylum Bacillota; class Clostridia; order Lachnospirales; family Lachnospiraceae; genus Alectryocaccobium. The sequence continues at coordinate 3,582 of CASEDW010000087.1, forward strand.
CTTTTTATCGATGAGCTGCATACCCTCATAGGCGCGGGCGGAGCAGAGGGCGCGATGGACGCCGCCAATATCTTAAAGCCTGCCCTTTCAAGAGGAGAACTCCAGATAATAGGAGCTACGACTCTCGATGAATACAGAAAACATATAGAAAAAGACGCTGCTCTCGAAAGAAGATTTCAGCCGATTATGGTTGAAGAGCCGGGAATCGATGAATGTGTTGAAATCTTAAAAGGTCTGAGGCCTTATTATGAGAAACATCACAATATTAAAATCGATGATTCCGCCATCAAAGCAGCTGTTAAAATGAGTTCAAGGTATATTTCCGACAGATTTCTTCCTGATAAGGCGATCGACGTACTTGACGAATCGTCAGCAAAGCTTCATCTCAGGGAATATGACGGAAATACTAAAATATCGGAACTGAAAGAAAAGATAAGAAACGGCGAAAAGCTTCGTGAAGAAGCGATAACAGACGGCGACTTTGAAAAAGCGTCGCAGCTCGGCGCTGAACTGAAGAAAACTAAAGAGCAGCTTGAGAAGATTAAGAACAGCCATACAAAAAAACTTCAGAAAAATAAATACGTTCTGACTGACCAGGATGTAGCGATGACAATATCAGAATGGACCGGCGTTCCGGTAACTCAGCTGACCCAGACAGAGGCCAGAAGGCTTTCGCAGCTTGAAAATATTCTGGCGAAAAGAGTTGTCGGTCAGGACGAGGCGGTAAGCGCTATCTCAAGAGCCATAAGACGCGGAAGAGCAGGACTTAAAGATCCGAACAGGCCTATAGGAACATTTCTGTTTTTGGGTCCTACCGGAGTTGGAAAAACAGAACTTTCAAAAGCTGTAGCTGAAGCGGTATTCGGACAGGAGTCTTCCATCATAAGGGTTGACATGTCTGAATACATGGAAAAACACAGTGTTTCAAAACTGATAGGTTCGCCACCGGGATATGTAGGATACGAGGAGGGCGGACAGCTTTCTGAGAAAATCAGAAGGAACCCCTACAGCGTCCTTTTGTTTGACGAGATTGAAAAAGCCCATCCTGACGTATTCAATATTCTTCTTCAGGTTATGGACGAAGGCCATATCACAGACGCTCAGGGCAGAAAGATTGATTTCAAGAACACATGTATAATTATGACTTCAAACGCGGGAGCTCAGTCTATAATACAGCCTAAGCATCTCGGATTTTTAACAGGCGACACCGAGAAAAAAGACTACGAATACATGAAGTCAAGGGTGCTTGATGACATCAAAAAAATCTTCAAACCTGAGTTTCTGAACAGGATTGACGAGATAATCGTTTTCCATTCGCTTACGCGTGAAAACATGAAGAAAATACTCGATATTCAGATCGGCATACTTCAGAAAAGATGCAAAGAGCAGTTTGACTTGTCTCTGAAGATAACTCCGGCGGCGCAAAAAGAGCTTATTAATTCAAGCTTCGACGCGACTTACGGAGCAAGGCCTCTTAAAAGGGCTATTCAGACGCTCCTTGAAGATCCGCTGGCGGAAAAAATACTGAGCGGCAGCATAAAAAAAGGCGATACCGTAAGGATCGGATATAAACAGGGGAAATATAATTTTGATAAAGTCTGAGACTTGTGATGTTGGGGACAAAAGCCCCCAACTTATGATACCTACGGATTGCTTTGTGCTTCGCACTCCCGCAATCCTACACAATATTCGCATATCGTGGGATTA
>CASEDW010000088.1 GCA_949286775.1 uncultured Eubacteriales bacterium
AAGAAGATGATAGAGCGTCAGAAATATAAATACGGCTGGGAGTTTTTATTCCTCGGAGCGAATATAGACGCGGTTGAAACGGCTGCTCATTTTGGAATAGGAGCGGACAGAGCCGTAAACTATCATTCGGACAGTTTAGGAACACGGCTTAATTATGAAGTGCTCAGCGAAGCGGTTACATCCGTAAGATGCAGCATGCCGCTTGAAGAAAGCTGGAAAAACCGCATAGATGAAGATTATAAAAAACGGGGCGAACGCAGGTGAGTATTATTTATTTTTTGATTGACTGATACAAACTTAAATAGTATAATACACACCGTTGGAGACGTATCGAAGAGGTCATAACGGGGCGCACTCGAAATGCGTTTGCCCTCCGGGGCACGTGGGTTCGAATCCCACCGTCTCCGCTCAAACCACCAAGATTCTTTATGAGAGTTTTGGTGGTTTTTTTGTTTTAGATACAAAATGCGGCATAGAGAGGAACGATCTTTTTATTGCTTTCAAAGCCGAAATTAAAGTGGTCATGCTAACCAATCTAAGATTGATTTTACTTTGGGATTGAAGTATGATTATTCTGTATTATTTATCTGCCCGAAAGGGATAAAAGATTTGAAAGCAGAAAGTAGATTCTCGATGAAATAGATTTAAATCCCCATTATTAAATTGTAATATTAAATAATTCAAAATCATAAAAGCAGACGTTCGGATGAAATCCGGCGTTTCATAAAAAGCAAAGAGGAATGCCATGGATGAAAAGAGATTGAAAGCATTTGAAGATATGCTCGCAGCCATACTGAAGCAGTATGATGATACAACAGAAAAGTTGACGAAACTTAAAACTGAAGGCAAAGAAAAGTCCGTAACATATCGCCAGCTTTTTTCTAAAAAGATGCAGCTGCAGGCGATGTTAAGTTATTACAGGGCGTATGGATTGATAGATGAAAAGTAACAAATATGGATTATTAAATTACAGAGTTTTTGGAGCTTGAGTTGTTTTCCAACATAAAACGATTACAGAATAGGAACACATTGTTCGCAATTATAGTATAGAGCGCTTTACGGGATGCCTTGTCATATAAGGCATTTCTTTATTTAATATCGGAACAGATGATAATAGCATCAAATTAGTCAAGTACGATTTGTTAAATCATACTTGACTAAATTTATTTAGCTAAATTAACTTATCAATACATATCATTGAAGTAACCGTATAGTCATGATATCATATGATAATCCAAATTAATGGTTAAGAAATATGGATTTCTGAAGATCAATTAAAGAACTATTATATTTAAAATGGAAAAAGAGCGTTTTTTATGTATACAGTAAATGACTATTGCCGCGACCTGTTCGGGGAAAAGATATACAAGATAAGCCTTAACGGCGGCATGACTTGTCCCAACAGAGACGGAACATGTGGAACTAAAGGATGCATATTCTGTTCAGAGGGCGGTTCCGGAGATTTTTCGCCCTCACCTGATATGTCGATTGATGAGCAGATCTCGGACGCAAAAAGAAGAGTGAGCAGAAAGTTTAAAGGTGATAAGTATATCGCTTATTTTCAGGCGTTTTCAAATACATATGCTCCTGTCGAAAGACTTCGGAAACTGTATACGGAAGTAATAAAAAGAGATGATATCGCCGTTCTTTCTATAGCGACAAGACCTGATTGTCTGAATGAAGATATCATATGTCTGTTAAAAGAATTAAATGATATAAAACCTGTATGGGTGGAACTCGGACTTCAGACGACGAAAGATGAAACGGTAAAGTATATAAGACGCGGATATGAAACGCGTATATATGATGATGCTGTTAAAAGGTTAAAAGACATCGGCATTCATGTCATAACGCATGTGATAATAGGGCTTCCTGGCGAGAGTGTCGAAGATATGCTGAACACAGTAAGGCATGTCGTCAAAGTAAAAAGCAGCGGGATAAAATTGCAGCTGCTGCATGTGCTTAAAGGCACAGATCTGGAAAATGATTATAATAAAGGAAGATTTGAAGTTCTGTCGCTGGAAGAATATATGGATATACTTGAAAAATGTATTGAAATAATACCAAAAGACATGGTAATTCACAGGATAACAGGCGATGGGCCAAAGAGCCTTCTTGTCGCTCCCTTATGGAGCGGAGATAAAAAAAGAGTACTCAACGCAATCAACAGACGGCTGAGTATTCTTGATAAAAAGAATTGAATCGGATATAATAAACAAAGTTGTGCGTATAAAAAAGCCGTGCGCCTTACTTCGAAATACCATCATAAACGTTACTGTTACAGTTAACTCGGTTCAGGCGACCTTACGGCACACAGAAAGTTTCACTTAGTGCTGCTGCATTCCTGCCCTGACACGGTTCATGAGTTCCTGTTGCATAAGACCCAAACGTCAACGCCACTTATAAAAGGCTGCTTTACAATGCATATCCCTCGGTTCGGCATCACCCCTACTGTAGCGGATTGTAGGTACAGGGCACCGCTGGCTCCCCGGCTGCACGGATTATTGAAGTATACATTGAAAAAAATTTTTTGTCAACACAATAAAATAAGGAGACAAATTGAGTTATCAGGCATTATATAGAAAATTCCGTCCGTCTGAATTTGAAAGCGTAAAAGGACAGGAACATATAGTTACAACACTAAAAAATCAGATAAGAACAGGAAGGATAGGTCATGCCTATCTTTTTTGCGGAACAAGAGGAACGGGAAAAACTACCGTTGCAAAGATATTGGCAAAAGCCGTAAACTGCGAATCGCCAATTGACGGAAGCCCCTGCGGACATTGTCCTTCGTGCATGGCCATTTCCCGAGGCTCGAATACAAATATAATAGAAATCGACGCGGCGTCCAATAACAGCGTCGACAATATCAGGGAGATCCGTGAGGAGGTTGCGTATCGTCCGACGGAAGGAAAATACAAGGTATATATTATAGACGAGGTACATATGCTTTCAACGGGGGCATTCAACGCGTTATTAAAAACCTTGGAAGAACCGCCGGAATATGTTATATTCATACTTGCGACTACTGAAGCCGCGAAAATACCGGTAACAATCCTGTCAAGATGTCAAAGATATGACTTCAGGAGGATGAACGTAGATACGATCGCGGGCAGATTAAAAGAACTTCTCGATATAGAAAAGATTGATTATGAAGAAAAAGGAATCAGATACATAGCCCGTCTTGGAGACGGTTCCATGCGAGACGCACTGAGTCTTCTTGATCAATGCATTTCATGTTTTGTAAATGAAGAGCTTACATATGATAAGATTTTATCTGTTTTAGGAAAAGCTGACATCGATCAGTTCGCGAATATGCTTGAAAGCGTCAGCCGTTCCGATGTGGCGGGATGCGTGAGAAATCTGGACGCGTTTATTCAGGAAGGAAAAGAGATGACGCATTTCGCGTCTGATTTCACATGGTATATGCGAAATCTTCTTTTGATAAAAAATGCCGACGGATTGGAAGACATACTTGATATGTCCACAGAGAACCTTGCTCGAATGAAAGAGGCCGGCGAAAAAATCGATGATAATACGCTTATGAGATATATCAGGATTTTTTCTGAGCTTTCGGGGCAGTTAAAAAACATCACGCAGAAAAGGGTTTATGTTGAGATGGCGCTTATTAGGATGTGTCGTCCTCAAATGGAAACCGACAATGAAAGTCTGAGGCAGAGAATTTCTCAAATTGAAGAAAAGCTTGAAAATGGCAATTTTACACCGGTTTTCGAGACGGCAGCTAAGGTTCCTGAAGAAAAGCCTTCTGATGAACCTGCAAAGCCAAAACAAAAAGAGATAAAAAAAGCGGCTCCCGACGAACTTGTAAGGATCTGCGAACTCTGGCCGAAGATTATTATGAGGATGCCGTCCGAACTTCTCAAAACTTATCTGAAGACGTCGCAGCTCAGATATGATTCCGATACCGGAGAAAGCAGGCTTTATATCTTTGTAAATGACGAAGTTGCTTTGATGTATCTTAAAAAAGAAAATAACATTAACGTGATAAAAGAAACGATCATGCAGCTTACAAACAGAAGTGTAGATCTTGAAGTTGTCGATGACAAAGTTCTGTCGAACAAAAATCTGGAAGATATACCGCTTGACAAAAAAATATCGGAAGTCATAGGAATGCCGGTAGAAATTGAATAAAAATAAAATTATACGGAGGATTATTAAATATGGCAAAAAGAGGCGGATTCCCCGGTGGAATGGGAATGGGAAATATGAACAATCTTATGAAACAGGCTCAGAGAATGCAGCGTCAGATGGAAGAGCAGCAGAAAGAGCTTGAAGAAAAAGAGTTTGTTGCGAAATCAGGCGGCGGAGCCGTTGAAATAACAATAACAGGTAAACGCGAAATTACAAAAGTGCATCTTAACGAAGAAGTTGTGGATCCTGATGATATTGAAATGCTTGAAGATCTTATTATGGCTGCAGCAAACGAAGCGCTCAGACAGGTAGACGAGGCTAACGCCGCTAATATGTCTAAACTTACGGGCGGTCTTGGAGGCTTCGGTCTTTAATGGAGTATTTCAGCGGACATATAAAGAAACTTATAGAAGAATTAGGCAGACTTCCGGGCGTCGGACAAAAAACGGCGCAGCGTCTTGCGTTTCATATTATAAATATGCCTCAGGATCGTGTTAAAGCATTGTCGGAAGCTATTGTAAGCGCCAAAGAAAACATTCATGAGTGCAAGGTCTGTCATACTCTTACGGATAAAGAAATATGTCCTATATGCAGTGATGAATCGAGAAATCACAAAATCATAATGGTTGTGGAAAATTCGAGAGACCTTGCGGCATATGAGAAAACAGGGAAATTTGAAGGAGTATATCATGTGCTTCATGGGGCGATCTCTCCAATGCTTGGCATAGGACCGGAGGATATAAGGCTTAAAGAGCTTATAGAGAGACTGCAGCATGACGTTGACGAGGTTATAATTGCGACAAATTCAAGTCTTGAAGGCGAGACGACCGCTATGTATATAAGTAAGCTCATAAAACCTACGGGCATAAAGGTCAGCAGAATAGCCAGCGGCGTGCCGGTAGGAGGAGACATAGAATACATAGACGAAGTCACTTTGCTCAGGGCGCTTGAAGGAAGAACTGAGCTTTAAATTGAGATAATGATAGGAAAAATAGTAGAAAACGTAAAAAGAAAATCACTAAAGAAAAAACTAATTATATTAGTTGCAATTCTGCTTATAGTTATTATCATTTTCATGATTGTAAAATACTGGACCTTTTCAAATTATAAAGTAGAGGCTTCTGACGCAAAGGAAAATACGCTGCTGTATAACTACTATTCAATAGATGGCAACATCTTGAAGTGCGCGTCCGATACTGCGGTTTTGAGCGATTCCCGCGACGAAACTATCTGGTCAATTACTTATGAGATGAATGAACCGGAAGTGGAGGTATGCGGAGAAAATTTCATTATATATGAAAAAAACGGAACAACAGTGATTGTCTGCGACACAAAGGGGCAGAAGAGTACATTTAACACTCAGCTTCCGATCGTAAAAGCTGATATAGCCGAACAGGGAACTATCGCCGTATTGGAAGATGACGGAAGCACTGCGCAGATAGATTATTATGATACCGACGGAAGCCTTATATCTACAATAAAAACAACTTTGACAGTTGATGGATATCCGATGGATATTGCGTTGGCTGACGACGGAATGCTTCTTGGAGTCAGTTTTATAAAGTATGATAATGGAAATGCCATTACCGATATAGTATTTTATAATTTCGGCGCCGCGGGGCAGATGCAGAAAGATAATATTGTAAGCAGATATGAATATACGAATACAATAATTCCGGAACTTGATTTCATGGGAAGAAGTAACTGCGTGGCCTTTGGGACGGACAAGGTGATTGCGTATGCTGATTCCAAAGCTCCCAAGGAAGCGAATATTATAGAATTGAACGATGAGTTGAAAAGCGTTGTATCCGGAGACGATTGTTTCGCGACTGTTATGATAGGCAACGAAAACCAGGGATACGAAATAACCGTATACGACAGAAATGGAAAAGAAAAAGCTGTAATAGAAACTGATTTCGCATATACATCTGTAGAAATTAAGAACGGACTTATTATAATGTATAATAGAAATTCGATGAAAATATATTCTACTGATGGAATATGTAAGTTTGACGGTCAGCTTGACTTCTTTATCAGACAGATAAGAACGATAGATTCAAACAGGTACGCGGTTGCCGCGACAGACGGATACAATATTATTCGATTGTATTGACGAAAATAGCCCGAGCGCTAAACGTTACGCTCGGGCTAAAAAAATGAATAAAAACAGGGCAAAAATTCAGTGAAAAAAATCGGGTAAAAAAATCGAATAAAAATTAATAAAAAAAGTGTTGACAATAAAAAAGACATCTGCTATTCTGTAATAGCTGTCGCAAGGAAACAAGCGACAGAGATCATTGACAATTAAACAGTAAAACACATCCTCGAAAGTTCAAAAGTTTTATTTTATGAGCGATCGAAAGATCCTTAACACAGTA
>CASEDW010000089.1 GCA_949286775.1 uncultured Eubacteriales bacterium
TGTTTTTTCCTTGAATGCAAAAAATTTAGAAGTTATAATGAATTGAAATCGTTTTTCAGAAAAAACTGCTTAAAATATATACGGAAGAGAAAGAAAAATGAAAGAAAAAATGAAAGCCCAGATGAAGGCTAAAATTTTATACAAGAGGATAACATTATTTATTACCGCGGTAGCGATACAGGTTTTATTTTTTCTTATTGTCTATACTCTGCTTGAGCCATTTGCGAATCTGATAAATCTGATACTTGCGATATACAGTCTTGGATTCGTTATATATTTTGTATCAAAGCAGGAAGAAGCCACGTACAGGATATTATGGCTGAGCCTGATATTGATATTTCCGACAGGCGGAACGCTGCTCTATCTTATGACAGGAAATAAAAGGTCGGGAAAGAAAATAATGATAAAAATAAATGAATCAGAAGCAAAACTTCCTGATCTTTTAGAAGAGAAAAAAGATAACACGGTAAAGATTCCTGAAAAATACGCGCGTCTGAAAAAGACGTTTGAAATGATAGAAAGAGAAACAGGATATCCCGCCTGCGAAAATGAAAACGTGCGCTACTATCCGATAGGAGAAGAGCTTTTTGCGAAAATGAAAGAAGAGCTAAAAAAGGCGAAGCATTTCATTTACTGCGAGTATTTTATAATCTCATTTGGAAAGATGAAAGATGAACTGGAGGAAATACTGGCGCATAAAGCGGCGGAAGGCGTCGATGTGAGGATAATGTACGACGACTTTGGAAGCCTTGGCACTTTTTCGCCTGAAGAAGTCGAGCGTCTTGAAGAACTTAATATTAAATGTCTCTGTTTTAATCCGATCAGATATCTGATAGGAACAATCAATTATCGCGATCACAAAAAAATGCTGATCATAGACGGAGTGTCGGCCTTCAGCGGCGGAATCAATATCGCCGACGAATATATAAATGAGATAAGGCGGTTTGGACACTGGAAGGACAACGGATTTTGGCTCACCGGGCCGGCTGTCAAAAATTATACGCACATGTTTGTGAAATTCTGGAACGCGTTTTCAGAAGACAGGATCGAATATAAAATCTATGAAGACGCGGCACGAACAGAATATCAGGGAAGCGACGGCATGGTATTGTCTTACTATGATTCGCCTGTCATTGAAAGCAATATAAGCAACGACCTTTATATAGACCTTTTTTATCAGGCAAAGGATTATATATGGTTTTATACGCCGTATCTGATTCCGGGTTCGGCTCTTCTGGACGCCATTATAAACGCGGCGAAAAGAGGAGTGGACATCAGGATAATAATTCCGGGAGTGCCTGATAAAAAAATGGTATTTTATATGACGAAGAGCTATTATGAACAGCTTATGAACGTCGGAGTGAAAATATACGAATATACTCCCGGATTTCTGCACGCGAAGGGATGCGTCATGGACGATTATCTGGCTGTAGTCGGAACAGTAAACATGGACTACAGGAGCCTGTTTCTTCATTATGAGAACAATTCAGTCTTTGTAGGCTCGCATATCGCGCACGATCTGAAAAAAGACATGATCGCAACTATGGAAAAGTGCAAAGAACAGAAGCTAAAAGAAATCAGAAAGAATTTCTTCGGCTATCTGATAGACGGAGTATTAAGGATTTTCGCGCCGCTGTGCTGACAGAAAAAACATAAAAAGCAATAAATGGAGAATACGAATGGCAAATATATTAGTTGTGGAAGATGATCGAAACATGAGACTTCTGACGTCGGCAAGATTATCTGATCAGTACAACGTAACATGCGCCTGCGACGGGCAGGAAGCGCTTCAGATTATCCACAAAGGCGGAATAGATCTCATCATATCCGATATAATGATGCCGAAAATGGACGGATATGAACTTTTAAGAAGAATAAGAGAAGAGGGATACAATACGCCTTTTCTGATGCTCACGGCAAAAGAGACTATCGACGCCATGGAACAGGGCTACAAGCTCGGAACTGACGACTATATGAAAAAGCCGTTTTCGAGCGCGGAACTTTCATGGCGCGTCGCCGCTCTTTTAAGAAGGGCGAATATATCGATGAGCAAAAAGATAACCGTGGGAAATATAACGGTTGATTCTGAAAAATACGCTGTTTATTCTGACAGCGAATATGTTGAACTCCCGAAAAAGGAATTTGATCTGCTCTTTAAACTGCTGTCTTATCCGGGTCAGATATTTTCAAAGGAACAGCTTCTCGACAGCATATGGGGAATGACGTCAGAAAGCGGGGAAGAGACGGTAAAAACCCATATAAGCCGTCTGAGAAATAAGCTTTCAAATATAAACGAATTCAGTATCATTACGATAAAAGGCCTGGGATACAAGGCCGAGATAAACAAGGAGAAGTAAATTGAACAGAAAAAGAGCCGCGGAACTTTTAAAAAGGATGCTGCCGCAGATACTTTTTCAGGCGGGACTGATAATAGTTTCATCCATAGGGTCATATATGCTTATGACATGGATAATAAAGGATATCGTCCGGGTTGAAAACGTATATCTGAGCTCCCTGTACGAATCCCTTGGCACCCTTGTCATCGTATCGCTTATCCTTGTTTCTATAAATTCATATATGTACAGAAAAAGGCTGAAAGAGATAACGATAATGTCAGAAGCTATCTCGAAAGTCGCGAACGGTGATTTCGATTACAGGATACCGATTAAGAAAAAAGAACCGATGGCAACCGTCTATGAGGATTTCAATAAAATGACAGAGGAACTGTCAGGAGTACAGATACTCAGAAACGACTTTATAAACAGCTATTCCCATGAGTTTAAAACGCCGCTCGCGTCTATAAGCGGATTCGCTGAACTTCTGATGGGAAAGGAGCTTTCGCAGCAGGAGCAGAGGGAGTATTTAAGCATCATCAGAGACGAGTCGGAAAGATTGTCGACGCTGGCGCAAAATACCATCATGCTTTCAAAACTCAATACCCAGAGAATCATAACGGATGTGGAGGAATACGATCTGAGCGAACAGCTCAGGCAGTGCGTAATCATATGCTCGGCGCAGTGGATGGAAAAAAATCAGGAAATGGAAGTTGACGTTTCAAAAGTCATGTACAGAGGAAACAGGGAGATACTGCAGCAGCTCTGGATAAATATTATCAGCAACGCGATAAAATATACGCCGGAAAAAGGCACGATAAAAGTGGAGCTGAAAAAAGAAAACAACAGAGCCGTGGCGTCTGTTGTGGATACGGGCGAAGGAATGACGGAAGAAACAATCAGAAAAATATACATACCGTACTATCAGGGCGACACAAGCCATGCGTCTTCGGGACTCGGGCTGGGGCTTGCAATAAGTAAAAGGATCGTTGAACTGTGCCATGGCAAGATATCTGTTTCAAGTACGCCGGGCGAGGGAAGCACATTTAAGGTGATGCTTCCCCTCGAACAGCCTGAATCTCATGAAAAAAAAGAAAAAACGCACATTACTCTTGGAAGTATTCTTCAAAATGTGAAAGAATTACGCTCTCAACGATAGAAACTATAGGCAGTGAGTTTTTGCGCTTCGCTATGCATACGGTTCTTTTATAAGGTAGCGGAATGTTTTTGAATTTAGGATTGTCTCTCGCGATCAGATGGTCGTCGGCGAAAAAAACTCCGTTTTCCGTTCTCATCCGCGCGTAGACGGAGGAAAGAGAGTTCGCGTATTCTATTTTGGGAATAAATCCGGCAACGAGACATGCCTGTATTATATTCGCGACAAGAGCGTTCATGCTTTCCGGCACCGTCACATAAAAAGGATAGTCTTTAAAGTCAAGCAGAGTAGGATTTTCGATATCCGCCAGGGGATGCGTATCGGAATAATAGAGGCAGCAGTTTACATCGAACAGTTTTGATACATCGAGCCTGTCGTTTCCGATAAAAAGTTCCTCCTGGTCGAGGACGATGTCGACTTCGTGTTTATTGAGGGCGTAAATCAACTGGTCGTGGCTGTAGTATTTGAAGATCAGTTCGATTTCAGGAGAAGTCTTCGCAAGTTCCTGCTTTAAGGAAAGATAGACAGGACCCAGATCCCATCCGTCGGCGCACGCCAGTACTATGCGTCCTTTGGGAAGCGAGCTGTTTTGCTTTAATTCATTTTGAGTAGCCTGCAGCTTGTCGAAAAAATCCGTAAAAAGATCTCTGAATCTGACTCCGGCCTCCGTGAGTTCAAGTTTTGAATTGTTTCTTTTAAACAATTCGAGGCCGAGCTCCGACTCGAGCTGCGAAAGCTGTCTGCTGACAGCGGGCTGGGATACATATAGTGATTTCGCGGCCTCAGTGATACTTAGCTTGTTTGCCACAGCAAGAAAATAATGCATTTGCGGAAAAGTCATATAGTAATTACTCCTTTATATGATTGTCCTGTTAAAGTTTGATTGCTGCTTTATGAACATAGCTATTATACAGCATTTTAAATAATCTTTAAATGAAAAGGCATAATTATTTTGTTGCTTTTAGTATAATCAAATTGATAGTCGATTATTGAGAATTATATTGTTAGAATAATATCAAACAGTTCAGGAACATAATTTACTGAAAAGGAAGGGAAGAAAATGAAAACATTCAGCGATTTTGAAATCTTGTTAAACACACCGGATCCTGCCGTTATACGGGAAATGATCGACAAATATCCTATAAGCGGTTTCGCGAGCAATCCTCAGATGATTTCCTCTATGAACCGCCCCGACTTTGAACAGCTTGTTAAAGAGCTTAGAGAAGCGGCGAGAGACAGAAAGCTTTTCATCCAGACGCCTTCAAACGACTATGAAGGAATCATGAAAGACGCTTACGCGATTCTTAAAGCGGCAGGACAGCCGACTATAATCAAAGTTCCGAGTACATCAGGCGGAATAAAAGCGATTTCTGATCTTACGGCTCAGGGAATCGACGTATGCGCTACACAGGTAATGTCATCGCTTCAGGGTATACTCGCTTTGCAGGCGGGAGCTAAATATGTCGCTACATTCTACTGCTTCATGGGAATGGGCGGAGCAGATGAAAACGGACTTTATTCGGGAGTAGACGCCGACGCCGTATTCAAAGCGCTTAAGACCTTCAGAGAGACTCAGCACTGCGAAGGAAAGATCATGGCATGCGCTCCCCGCACTCCTGATGAGATGAGCTATCTGTTCGCTTCGGGAGCAAGCGCTATCATCCTTGATCCTGTTGATTTCGACAACTGCTTTAATTCAAGACATTTCATGGCTCTCAATAAAAACGTAAGAGCCGACTGGGAAAAAGTATACGGCGACGTTGCCGCTTACGACCTCATCAAATAAAATAAACGATATGAAAAGCATTGTTTTTTGTAAAAGAAAAACGATGCTTTTTTTTTGGCTGTGCTGTATAATAGGGTGAAAAATGAAATCACGGCTGACTCATAAAAAGTTCTATTTGTCAGGAAACTCATAATATTAATAGGAAAGGATAAACAATGTTAAAAATAGAGCATCTTACAAAAATATACGGAGACAAAAAGGCGGTCGATGATCTTTCGCTGGAAATCAATGCGGGAGAAATTTACGGATTTATAGGACATAACGGCGCCGGAAAGACTACGACTTTAAAGAGCGTAGTCGGCATTCTCAAATTTGAGCAGGGCGAGATAACAATCGACGGAGTTTCGATAAAGGATAATCCTATAGCCTGCAAGAAAAAAATAGCTTATATTCCCGACAATCCGGATCTTTATGAATTTATGACGGGAATACAGTATCTGAATTTTATAGCCGATATTTTCGGAGTGTCTGCAGAAGAACGTGAAAAACGTATCAGCGAGCTTGCCGATATGCTGGAACTTACGTCTGATCTTGGATCGAGTATTTCGTCTTATTCGCACGGTATGAAACAGAAGCTCGCCCTTATTTCGGCATGGATTCATGATCCGAAACTCATAATCATGGATGAGCCTTTCGTAGGACTTGATCCTAAAGCTTCCCATGCCATGAAAAAAATGATGCGCGAATCATGCGATAAAGGCGCGGCTATCTTTTTCTCAACCCATGTGCTGGAAGTGGCGGAAAAACTCTGTGACAAAATAGCTATCATCAAAGAAGGAAAACTTATAAAGTCAGGAACAATGGAAGAGGTAAGAGGCGACGAGAGCCTTGAATCTGTTTTCCTTGAACTGGAGGATTGATAAATATGCTTAAAGCTTTGATAAAAAAACAGATAGCGGAATTTTTCGCTCCCTATTTCATGAACAGAAAGACAGGCAAAAGGAAAAGCCATACTGAAATGATAGGCTTCGGCATTTTGATGGGAGTTCTTTTCCTTTTTCTCGCGGGAATATTTTTTATGATGGGAATAGGAATGACGCAGGTCTTTGTCGCCATTAATATGGAATGGCTCTTATATTCTATAATGGGTCTTATCGCGATCACGCTGGGCGTTGTCGGGAGTGTTTTCAGCACATACGCCGGACTGTATCAGGCAAAAGACAATGAAATGCTTATCTCAATGCCGATACCGTCGTCTTATATCCTGCTGTCAAGACTTGTGGGAGTTTATGTCATCTGCCTGATGTACAGCGCTCTCGTATGGATACCGGCGGCAATAAGTTACTGGATAACAGCGGGATGCACGCCGACAAACGTGATATTTCCGATAATACTTCTGTTTTTCATCGGTGTAGTCGATACGGTAATTACGTGCATTCTCGGATGGATAGTGGCGCTTATTGCCGGAAAAACAAAAAACAAAACGGTCATAACAGTCATAATATCTGCCGTATTTCTGATCGCGTATTTGATGTTCTGCTCACAGATGAGCACGGTAATGGAAGGATTTATTGCGAACAGCGCGGCTATAGGAGGAGTTATCTCCAGGTGGATATATCCTGTGGCACAGTTGGGATACGGGGCTACGGGAGATGCAGCCGGATTGATGATCTTTATTTTGATTTCGATAGCTGTATTTGCGATATGCTGGTTCGTGCTTTCGAAGACGTTTATAAATTTCGCGACTAAGAAAACGGGCGAAAAGAAAAAAGCGTATAAAGCGGGAGAAGTCAGAGTCAAAAGTCTTCAGAAAGCTCTGCTTCAAAGAGAGCTCAGCCGTTTTAAATCAAGTTCCGTATATATTCTAAATACCGGAATCGGAGCCATCTTTATGGTGATCGTCGCTGTCATGGCGATAATCAACAGAAACGATCTCCTGATAATAGTCAGTTTTTTCAAGGAAGCGTATCCATTCGTCGGAAACGCCGTTCCTGTTATAGCTGTCGGAGTCATGTGCTTTATGATTGCCATGTGTCCGGTATCGGCGCCTTCTGTTTCGCTTGAGGGCAAAAACTTATGGATTGTTAGATCCCTTCCGGTAAAAGCGTCGGAAGCTTTAAACGCGAAAATAAATATGCATATGTTCGTAATAACAGTTCCTACGGTAGTATCGACGGTTATCATCGGAGCGGCTATAAATATGAACGTCGGCGTTATAATGCTTATGACGCTGCTGGCAGTCGTATTTACATTGTTTATCGCGTATTTAGGAATAGTTTTGAACTTAAAAAGACCTAATTTCACATGGACTTCTGAAGTTATTCCGATCAAACAGAGCATGCCTGTATCGATCACGCTGTTCGGCGGATGGATTATAGCGCTTGGAATTATAGGACTTGGAATTCTTATGGGCGGCGCGCTTGGAGATGCTTTGAGCCTTATTGTCATTTTGGCGATATTTATTGTGATAGATTTCCTCATAAATAAATGGATAAAAACAAGAGGCGCTGCTATCTTTGATGAAATGTAAAATATAAAAACGAGGTGGCTGTGAAAACAGCGGGGATTTTATGAAGATAACGAAAAAAACAGGATTTTTACTGCTTTGCTGTGCGTTAGTGATTTTTGCAAGCATTTTTCTGATGCGTTCTGACAGCAGCGTATTTATAAAATGGTGGCTTATGTCGCTGATTATCGGAATAGGATTTTTTCCGCTCACAGCCTTTCTTTTTTCAGGCTTTAAAGATAAAGGATGGATCTTTTCGAAGATACTCGGCGTTGCGGCGGCAGGATTTGTTTCCTATATTATAATAGCTGTCGGGATAGGAAAATTTACGACAGTATTCATATATGCCGTTACGCTGATACTGATAGCGTTTTGCTGGATATTCTTCTATTTAAAAAATAAAAAGACGGGATTGTTAAATTCTTCCGGCGATGAGTTTTACATAGATATGGATCTCGTGCTTCTGGAAGAATTTCTGTTTTTGCTGCTGTTTTTGATGTGGTCTTACTTCGCGGGCTTTAACCCGGCGGCTTACGGAACGGAAAAGTTTATGGACTACGGTTTTATGGCCGCTATGATGAGAGATGGGTCCCTTCCGGCAAAAGACATATGGTACAGCGGCGGTACTATAAACTACTATTACGGCGGACAGTATTTTGCCGTATTCCTTACAAAACTCACCGGAACACGGATAAATGAAACCTACAATATCATGAGAACTTTTGTGGCCGCGGCAGCGTTCGTTCAGCCTTTTAGCATTGTATATCAGGTGATGGCGGACAGAAATAAGGGCGGCGGCAAAAAGTGGCTTAACATAACGGCGGGAATATTTTCAGGAGCTGCGGTGACGCTTGCAGGAAATATGCACTATGTTCTCTATGGACTCTTCGGAAACGTGTTTAAACTTTCGGGATATGAAGACTACTGGTTTCCGTCCTCGACGCGGTATATAGGTCACAATCCCGAGACTTTGGATCAGTGCATACATGAATATCCGTCATATTCCTTTGTGCTCGGAGATCTTCACGCCCATGTCGTAAATATTATTTTTGTTCTTTTATTTATCGGCATCATTTATTCGTGGTTCCGTAAAAAAGAAGAGCAGTATTTAAAAGTGACGGCAATCGGTACGGCGGCTGAAAATTCACAGAGAACAATAAAAGAGGCGGCGCTAAAGGCAGCGAAGGATCCTTATATATGGATCCTCGGAGTGCTGCTCGGAATGTTCCAGTTAAATAATTACTGGGATTTCGTCATTTACATGACCGTTGTGGTAATAGGAGTCGTTCTTCTGGCGATAAGACATAAAACTGCCGGAAGAGCAGTAACAGCTTTAGTCAGAATAGTGATTCTCGCTGTTTCTTCGGCTGCGGCGGCAGCTCCGTTCAACGCAAAGTTTATAACGATGATCGGAGGCATAAACTTCGTAAACGAACGTTCAGCGCTTTATCAGCTGATAATACTCTGGGGACTTCCGGCGGCAGCTGTTTTGATGCTGTTTATATATACGATAATAAGACATGCAAAAAACGTTAAGATTTCTAAAGAAAATAATATACAGAAAAAGAATTACGTGGCGGGACGGGATTTTGCGGATATGTTTATGCTCCTCATGGGAATATGCGCTATAGGTCTTGTTCTCGTTCCTGAGATCATCTATGCGGTCGATATATACGACGACGGAATGTCGAGATGCAATACGATGTTCAAAATGACATATCAGGCTTATATTATGTTTGGAATGTCAATGATTTATAGTATCTTCAGGATCGGCGCCGATGTAAAGAAAAAGTGCGTAAAGGCGATTGCAGGTATTTTGATTGTTTTGTTCCTGCTTACTTGCGGTTATTTCCCTTATGCAGTAAACTGTTGGTTTGGCGATGTGCTGAATCCGGACGGATATCAGGGACTTGACGCCACTGCGTTTCTTGAAACGACATATCCGTCTGATGCAGAAGCTATAAGATGGCTCAATGAAAATATAGAGGGAAATCCTGTAGTACTTGAAGCCAACGGAGACAGCTATTCAGACGCACAGGTGGTTTCCGCGATGACAGGGCTTCCTACCGTACTCGGATGGTACGGCCACGAGTGGCTTTGGAGAAACGATCCTTATGATCTTGCAATGATAAGCGAGGATATAAGGACTATATATACGTCAACAGATGTTGAACTGGTCAAAGAAAAGATAAAACAGTATCAGGTAGAATACATATATGTCGGAAGCAATGAGCGGGAAGGCTACCCGTTGTTAAACGAAGAACTTCTTCTGTCGCTTGGCGAAGTAGTGTTTAGGGGAACTGAGACGGATGCGCCGGCATACATTATAAAAGTAGCTGCAGATTGAAACTGCAAAGGGGTATTTAAGTGGATTTATTTGATTACATGCAGGAAAAACAATTAAAGAACGATTCTCCTTTGGCGGCAAGAATGCGACCTGAAAAGCTTGATGAATTTGTCGGTCAGGAGCATATAATCGGAAAAGGGCGAATGCTTTACCGCGCGATAATGGCTGACAAGCTGAGTTCTCTTATATTTTACGGACCTGCCGGAACGGGAAAAACAACGCTTGCTTCCGTTATAGCGAACACGTCAAGCTGCGAGTTTGTACAGATCAATGCGACCACATCCGGGAAAAAAGATATGGAAGCGGCGGTGGAAGATGCAAAGGCGCGCCTTGCCATGTACGGAAAACGCACTATAATGTTTATCGATGAGATACACAGGTTTAACAAGGCGCAGCAGGATTTTCTGCTTCCGTATGTGGAAAACGGAACAGTTATACTTATAGGAGCCACGACGGAAAATCCGTATTTTGAAGTAAACGGAGCTCTTTTGTCCCGGTCAATTGTATTTGAATTTAAACCGCTTACTAAAGATGACATAAAAAAACTTTTGAAGAGAGCGATTTCCGATGAAGTTAAAGGAATGGGAAGCTACAACGCCGACATAGATGATGAAGCCCTTGAGTTTTTGGCAGATATGGCGGGAGGCGATGCGCGGACAGCGTTAAATGCCCTTGAGCTCGGAGTGCTGACAACTCCGTTATCCGCCGACGGCAGGATTCACATCGATTTAGATACGGCTTCCGAATGTATTCAGAAGAGAGTGGTTCATTATGACAAAGACGGCGACCAGCATTATGACGTTATTTCGGCGTTTATAAAGAGCATGAGAGGATCTGATCCGGATGCGGCAGTTTATTATCTGGCGAAAATGTTATCGGCAGGAGAGGACATTAAATTTATCGCCAGAAGGATAATGATATGCGCCAGCGAAGACGTAGGAAACGCCGATCCGCAGGCGATACAGGTCGCAGTGAGCGCGGCTCTTGCAGTGGAGCGTGTGGGAATGCCGGAATCGCAGCTTATTCTGGCGCAGGCTGCTATCTATATCGCGTGCGCACCGAAGAGCAACGCGTGTACGACAGCTGTTTACGATGCGATGAAAAATGTAAGCAGCGTCAGGACGACAGTTCCGCCTCATCTGCGTGATGCGCATTATCCGGGAGCGCAGAAACTCGGAAGGGGAACCGAGTATAAATACGCCCATGATTTCCATGAGCATTATGTAAAACAGCAGTATCTTCCGTCGGAAATTGAAAATGAA
>CASEDW010000090.1 GCA_949286775.1 uncultured Eubacteriales bacterium
CCTCTTTATAAACTTGAAAGAAATAAAAAAGTATGGTACGCGTACAGCGACGATGAACTTGACAGTATACTTGCCGAAGTCGGAAGAGATTCCAGCAACAAGATACAGCGTTATAAAGGACTCGGAGAGATGGACGCAGATCAGCTCTGGGAGACGACAATGGATCCTGAACGAAGAATTCTTCTGAAAGTCGTAATGAATGAAGAAGAAACTTCCGAAGTTGATCTGACGTTTACAACGCTTATGGGCGATAAAGTAGAACCAAGACGAGAGTTTATAGAAGAACGCGCCAAAGATGTTAAAAATTTGGATATATAAAGAAGATTAAACTAATTAATCAGAAAAAATCATGCTTGCATAAATTTTTGAAGATTAATTAGTTTAAGATTCTAAGAACCATGAGGATGAAGGTTTATGGAATAAACCGGGAATCCGAATGGTTCTGATGATAACTTACAACCTGCAAATAAACGGTGAATATAATGGATGATAAAATTTTTGACAAGATAGAAGAAGTCGACATTAAGAAAAAAATGGAAGACTCTTATATCGACTACGCGATGAGCGTAATAGCTTCACGCGCGCTTCCCGATGTAAGAGACGGACTTAAGCCAGTACAGCGAAGAATTCTCTATTCGATGATAGAGCTCAACAATACGCCTGACAAACCGCACAGAAAATGCGCGCGTATCGTCGGCGATACAATGGGTAAATATCATCCTCATGGAGACAGCTCTATTTACGGAGCTCTCGTAAATATGGCTCAGGAGTGGTCGACAAGATATCCTTTAGTTGATGGTCATGGAAACTTCGGATCTGTAGACGGAGACGGAGCGGCAGCAATGCGATATACAGAGGCCCGTCTTTCAAAAGTGTCTATGGAGATGATCTCTGACATAAATAAGAATACTGTGGATTTTGTTCCTAACTTTGATGATACGGAAAAAGAGCCTACCATATTGCCGTCAAGATATCCTAATCTTCTGGCAAACGGTACTACAGGTATCGCCGTAGGTATGGCGACAAATATCCCGCCCCACAATATGAAAGAGCTTATCGGAGCAGTCGTTAAGATAATCGACAATATCGTAGACGAGGACAGAGAAACGTCAGTTGAAGAACTGATGGAAGTCGTAAAAGGTCCTGATTTTCCTACAGGAGCGGAAATCCTCGGCAAAAAGGGAATCGAAGAAGCATACAGAACGGGACGCGGAAAGATAAAAGTACGCGCTATTACAAATATTGAGACTCTTCCAAATGGAAAGAGCCAGATCATAGTTACTGAACTTCCATATCTCGTAAATAAAGCGCGTCTTATCGAAAAAATCGCCGAGCTTGTAAAACTTAAAAAGCTCGACGGAATTACGGCGATAAGCGATCATTCAAACAGAGAAGGAATGAGAGTCTGCATCGAACTTCGAAAAGATGTAAACGCGAACGTAATGCTTAACAAGCTGTACAAAATGACGCAGCTTCAGGACAGTTTCAGCGTAAATATGCTCGCTTTAGTAAACCAGCAGCCAAAGATCTTAAATCTTACACAGATGCTTGGCTATTATCTGGATCATCAGGAGGAAGTAGTAACAAGAAGGACTCAGTTTGATCTGAATAAGGCTGAGGAAAGAGCGCATATTTTAGAGGGACTCTTAAAAGCGCTTGATCATATCGACGAGATAATCAGAATCATCCGCGCGTCAGCTAATACAGCGGAGGCAAAAGCAAACCTTATAGAAGCATTTGGATTTTCAGAAGCACAGGCTCAGGCGATCGTAGACATGAGACTGCGCGCTCTTACAGGTCTTGAGAGAAGCAAACTTGAGGCTGAGTACACTGAGCTTGAAAAGAAGATTCAGGAATACAAGGCTATCCTTGCCGACAGAAAGGTGCTTCTTGGCGTTGTAAAAAAAGAGATAATAGAAGTATCTGAAAAATACGGCGACGAGAGAAGAACAAAAATCGGAATCGATATAAACGACTTTACGGATGAAGATCTTATTCCGGATGTGCCTACAGTTATCGCAAAGACAAATCTTGGATATATCAAGAGAATGACTATCGACAATTTCAAGATTCAGAACCGCGGCGGCAAAGGCATCAAGGGAATGCAGACTGTCGAAGAAGATTATATCGAAGATATGTTTATGACTACTACGCATTATACGCTGTTGTTCTTTACGAACATAGGACGTATGTACAAGTTAAAGGCATATGAAATTCCGGAGGCCGGAAGAACTTCAAGAGGAACGGCTATAGTAAATCTGCTTCAGCTTCAGGGCGGAGAAAAAGTAACGGCGATAATTCCTATCGAAAAATTTGAAGATAACAAATATCTTCTTATGGCTACAAAATCGGGAACAGTAAAGAAAACTCCTCTGATGGATTTTGTAAATGTAAGAAAAGCAGGAATTACGGCTATCGTTTTAAGGGACGAAGACGATCTTATAGAAGTTAAATATACCGACGGAAAAAGAGATGTTCTCATAGCTACGTCAAACGGAATGTGCATAAGATTTAATGAATCAGACGTAAGAAGCATGGGAAGAGTTTCATCAGGCGTCAGAGGAATAAAGCTGGATGACGGCGACGAAGTTATAGGAATGCAGATAGATACCCAGGGAACGCATATATTGTGCGTAACTGAAAACGGCATGGGTAAACTCACTGAAATGGACAACTTTACTGTTCATCATAGAGGCGGAAAAGGAATACGCTGCTATAAACTCACCGAAAAAACGGGAAAACTTATAGGATTTAAAGCCGTTATCCTTGAAAATGAACTTCTTCTGATAACTGATCAGGGAATCATAATGCGCATGAAGTGCGCGAATATTTCTATTCAGAACAGAAATACATCAGGCGTTAAGCTCATGAACTTAAATGAAGGAGTCCATGTGGCAAGTATCGCTAAGGTCCGCGACGCTGACAATGGTGAAGAAGACGATGAAGCAGACGCAAATAATGAAAGCATTGACAATAATGAACAGAACGGTTCACAGGAGGATGCATGAGAAATATTAATGTAAAAGAATTGACATCAAATATTAAAGAGATGTGCATCGAAGCTAACTACAATCTTTCAAGTGATATGGCTCAGAAAATAAATGAAGCCATAAAAGCGGAAGAGTCTGAATTGGGAAAGAAAATATTAAACCAGCTGCTTGAAAATCTTGAAGTAGCCAAAGAAGACAATGTTCCCATATGTCAGGACACAGGAATGGCTGTTATATTTGTAGAAGTCGGCCAGGAAGTCCATTTTGAAGGCGGAAATTATGAAGACGCCATTAACGAGGGAGTTAGACAGGGATATAAAGAAGGATATTTGAGAAAATCCGTAGTTTCAGATCCTATTTTGCGTGTAAATACTCAGGACAATACTCCGGCCATTATCCATACAAAGATTGTTCCCGGCGATAAAGTAAAGATAACAGTCGCTCCGAAGGGATTCGGAAGTGAAAATTGCAGTAAGATATATATGCTTAAACCTGCTCAGGGAGCAGAGGGTGTTGAGGAAGCTGTAATAAAGACGATTAAGGATGCAGGCCCGAACGCATGTCCTCCGATTGTCATCGGAGTCGGAATCGGAGGAAATTTCGAGCAGGCAGCGATACTGGCAAAGCAGGCTCTTACAAGAGAGGCGGGCAAACATTCAGATCTTCCTCATATAAGAGAGATGGAAATCGATTTGCTTGAAAAGATAAACAAACTCGGAATAGGACCGGGAGGTCTCGGAGGAAAGATTACTGCTCTTGCGGTAAATATCAATACATACGCAACACATATAGCGGGACTTCCTACGGCAGTAAACATTAGTTGCCATGTAAACAGACATGTGACAAGGGAGATTTAAATGGACAGACATATCGAATTACCATTAAAGGATGAAGATATCGAGCAGCTTCACATCGGAGATTACTGTTATTTAAGCGGAGTTGTTTATACGGCAAGGGATGCGGCTCACAAAAGAATGTATGAAGCACTCGAAAATAATGAGGAACTTCCTATAGATATCAGGGGTCAGGTCATTTATTATATGGGACCTTCACCAGCGAGAGAGGGAAGAGTTATAGGTTCTGCAGGACCTACGACGGCGACGCGTATGGATAAATACGCGCCAAGACTTCTTGACCTCGGACAGAAGGGAATGATCGGAAAAGGAAAAAGATCTCAGGAAGTAATAGACGCGCTAATCAGAAATAAAGCCGTATATTTCGCGGCTGTCGGAGGCGCAGGAGCTCTTCTTTCAAGATGCATCACTTCAAGTGAAGTTGTGGCATATGATGATCTCGGAACGGAGGCCATCAGAAGACTGGAAATTAAAGATTTTCCTGTCATAGTCGCAGCAGATTGTTATGGAAACAAGATATATTGATTTTTTTATTCTTATTCGTCTTTTTCTCTTTTTTCAGGTAAAAATTCAGGGCGGGAGCAAATGCTCCTCGCCCTATTTATAATTATCTATTTCACGTCTGCTTTATATCAAACAGACATCAATGAAATTCAGAAGATATGGAAACTTTCTTCGTTAAAAAAGAAATCGGGAACATAGACAACCAGGTTGTATGTTCCCTTTAAGAACGTAGTTCTTTCAATAGTGTAATAATAGTATCATCTCCTTGACAGGGAGTCAATAATTTTCTTGATAAAAGAATAAGACTAAATTCATGTCAGATCTTTAATCTATTCGAAAGCTATTTCTTTGATCATTTCTTTTAAAGTATCTATACAAATAAGTGGCATAATATACAAAACAGAGTATATAAAATCTATTAATAAAATAATTGAATTTACTACATCAGTGATATATAATCAAAGTAGATACTACACATGTAAAATAATCTACATTGGAGGTATTGATTATGCTGATAAATGTAATAAAAATTAATATTTTAGCGGCGGTTTTTATCGCTGTTGCGATGATTATTTCACATTTAATAAAAAATAAATATTCAGTCAGATGGAAATACTTCGTATGGCTTTTTATTGGCATATTGATGCTGATTCCATTTGACTTTATAAATGCTGAACCGGTTATTGATGTTAAGATTCCGCAGAATATTTATGTAGGTGAGAATGAAGGAATATTTTCTGCCGATACGAAAATACAGAATGATTCTGTTAAATCATCAGGAGATCAGGTATATGAAAATGAAAATAATTCGGAAAGTGTGGGCGGCGGAAATGATATAAAAATTTCAGAAGAGATTCAAAGCGCTTCTGATGGTTCATATGCTTTAGACGGTTCAGAATCCTCAGGAAAAAATAATGCAGAAATTCCTTCATATGACCAGATGATGTTTGAGCAGAATGAAAATTTTGCTCAAACTTATGGCAATGTTTTTAATCAGGAAAGTGATGATATTTTTTATCAAAACGGTGAAAGTAGTTTAAATCAAACGGACAGTAGTGAAATTAATACTGATTCTGTTAGAGAAAGTAATTATGAAGAAATTTCACAGACTGCAATATCAGTTAATAATATAATCAAAGTTTTAAATTTAATATGGCTTTGCGGCATAGCTATTCTGGCTATATATCATATTTTGCAATACATCTTTTCATCGCGTCGTTTAAAGAGATGGAGAAGCAGAAGACTTAATGATTCGGAAAGGGAGATATATGCAAAAGTATGTGACCGCCTTGACATCAATAAAGCTCCGGAACTTTATATAAACTATGAAATATACACTCCGCTTATGGCAGGAATCATAAAACCATGTCTATATCTTCCGGTGGAAAAATATACAAACTGGGAGCTTGAGCTAATATTTGTCCATGAATTGAATCACTATAAGCATAAAGATGTCTGGTACAAATTTTTCCTGCTCATAGTAAAGACAGTTTATTGGTTTAATCCGTTATTGCATATCATGTTTAAAGAGGCGGGACGCGATCTTGAGTCCATATGTGACAGCAGAGTTATAGAATATACAAAAAATAAAGAAGAAAAAATATCCTACGGAAAACTGCTTTTAAAGACAGCGATAGAAAAGAAACCTGTCAGCGAAGTGGCGGCAGATCTTAACGACGGCGCATCAAAGTTC
>CASEDW010000091.1 GCA_949286775.1 uncultured Eubacteriales bacterium
CTGATTCCGTCAGGCATACGAACTCCGACAGTATCAGGATATGTGGAAGCTTCGTATTTTCCATCTTCGATGAAATCCACGGCATTTGATTCAAGGCTGAAATCCTGGAATCCAAGACTGTCTATCGATGTAAATGTCGCTGAAGCTATATCTAAAGTCGCGATCGCGTTTGCTTCCTGAAGCGCCACATACGCCTTTGTTCCGTCAGAATTTAAAGCAATATATTCAGGCTCAAGATCATTTTCGGCGCTGAGTATCTGTCCGTTTATCTTGTTGAACAGAATTCCCTGCGCTGCGAGTTCTGACGAATCAAAACCGCTAAAGTCCGTGATCCTTGTTTCTCCTGTCTGTGTATTTACTATCGTTACGCTTCCCTTAGGATCGGCAGATGCGTATCCTTCCCTTGGCTCACCCTCATCTGCCGTAAGGATCCATTTTCCGTCATTGCTTACCGTGATCATGTCGGGCTGAACGCCTGTGACAAATGATGTGAGGAAATTTCCTTCATAATCAAGTACGGCTATTCTGCCCTGAGCCGTATAATCAGCCGACTGAAGCGCTACAACGACGAGATTGTTTACTGTATCAACCGCAACGCTTGTCATATCGCCGTATGTGAAATCACTTATAAGATTTCTTACATCTATAGTATCAGCCACCGACAGGCTGCCGTCAGCGTTTACATCGACAACATAGAGAAGTCCGTCCTGTCCGTTTACGACATAGGCCTTTCCATTGTCCGCGTTATATGAAACTATCTCGGCAACACCGCCGTCAGCGTTTGCCGCTCCGAGAGTTACATCGCCTGTACGCGTAAGCTGAACAGCCGCGTTTTCTTCATAGCCTGTATTTCTGAAAGGTTCAGAAGGAGTCGGTTCCGGAGTTGGCGTTACAGGCTCGTCATTCATAGAAGAATTGTGAGGACCTTCATTTGCCTCTACAGGATCAGAATAATCAACAACCTGGGATAAATCCGCGGCGTTGTTGTCTGTATCTGCAAAAGAATTTCTGCGAACAGCTTTTTTCTTTGACTGATCCGCGTTTACCGCTGTCTCATAAACAGGCGGCATCTGTGCGTCCTCTGCGTCATTTCCCTGAACTGCAAGCAGATCAACATATCCCGCCGGGCGGTTTTCATCTGTAACAGCTCCCGCAAAAGCTTCCGTAAGTTCCGTATTTTCACTTAAAAGAACGACAGACACGCCTTTGTTATGAAGCGAGATATTCCATTCCTGATCGCCTTCAGGCACCTGATAATCTGTACCGTTCGCCGAAGCGCATCTTACCAGATAATATCCGTTAGCCGGTATTGTTCCTGTAAGTTCAATATAGCTCCAGCCGTCTGTGCTGCCGTTTCCGTCTTCACTTGCACGGTATCCTATCCTCCAGCCGTTAAGGTCAATATCTGCCGCCGACTGATTGTAAAGTTCTATAAAACTGTGGCTTGCAGCTCCGTCATCACTGCCTCCGTAAACCTGGTTTACGACAATATGCGGAACACTTACATCATATGTCCCATCCGTCGTATACGGCGTGCCGTCTTTTACCGACAACTGATTTATAACTTCGTTAGTCTCCTCCTCATCAGTTGTCTCGGCTGTAATCCCATCGGTATTTTCCACTTCTGATATATCCTCAGTAAGATATTCAGATTCCTGTGAGATTTCATCCGCAAAAACTGGATACGACACAGCCGGCATTGCTGACGCTGTCATAGCCAGTGCTGCGATTGCCGCCAGAGTCTTTTTCCATTTTTCCTGCTTTCTCATCAGATCAGTAACTCCTTTCGATTTTTAAATGATAAAGTCTAAAAAAGAAAGTTTTTAAGGATCATCTCCGATCCGTACTTACTATATCAGATGAAAATCAAGATTTTCCTCAAGAACTCGTATAGCTTTCGTCTGGTTTTTGTAAATTTATGGTAAACGGCCAAAAAACTCCCTTCCACGGCAAGCTTCATCAGCTCATCCGTCAGGAAGGGAGTTTGTTTTTTGATACATATTTAATTTTGTTTTTCTTTCATTCCGCGTTTAAGTCTCGGTACGATGACGATCAGCATTGTCACGAAGCTTGCCGTTCCTCCGATCAGATTTGAGATTGGCTCGGCGATAAATACGCCGTCCGTTCCCATCCCAAATAAATATGGAAGCATAAATGTAAGCGGCACGACGAGTATGACTTTTCTGAATATACTGAAAAATATGGCGAACTTCTTTTCTCCGAGGGCTTTAAATACCGCCTGTCCCGTATACTGAAGCGCCTGAAATACAAAGGCGAAAAAATAAAGATGTATGGGATTTAATGTCGCGTTCATAAGCGTATTATCAGACGTAAATATTCCGATAAAAAATCCCGGGAATTGTTCTATCAAAAACCACATCAGAAGCGTGTAGGCTATCGCTATACTTCCCATGATCATAATGGCCGAAAGAACGTTTTTATATTTTCTCGCGCCGTAATTATAGCTGATTACCGGTGACGCGCCCTCTGTTATGGCCATCGCCGGAGTATCAAGTATCTGCCTTACAGAAGAAATTACCGTCATAACTGAAACATAGGTAAATCCTCCGGTGCTCATGAGCACGTTGTTGCAGCATATCGAAACGAGGGAATTTGTCGCCTGCATCGTAAACGGAGTAAGTCCAAGCCCTATTATATTTCCGGCCTGTGGCAGAAACGACGGCAGTTTGTTCTTTTCACCCGGTTCTATCATCCTTGAACTCTTAATACGGAATTCATTTTTTGAGCTCTTTAAAAATCCGATTACAAGAAGAAATGAGATCACCTGGGATATAACGGTTGCTATCGCTGCCCCCGCTATCCCCATGCCGAAACCAAACATAAACAAAGGATCGAGGGCGATATTTGCCGCCGCTCCCGCTATAACGGTGAGCATTCCTATAGTGGAATATCCCTGGGCATTTATAAAAGGATTAAGTCCTGTCCCAAGCATCGTAAATACCGTGCCGATCAGATATATCTGAAGATACGGCATCGAATAGACGAGCTCCGCCTGTGTTGAGCCAAACGCCAAAAGAAGCTGAGATGCGAATATCTCACCGAAAACAGTTATTATAAGCGCTGCCATCAGCTCCAATCTGAAAACAGTATTTATAATCGCCGTCGCTTTAACTTTGTTTCCTCTACCGAGCTCTATGGAAAACAGGGGCGAACCGCCCATTCCGAACATATTTGTAAATCCTGTTATCAGAATTATTATAGGAAACGTAATTCCGATCGCTCCCAAAGCTTCCGTGCCGACATCGGGGATACGTCCTATATAAATCCTGTCCACTATA
This sequence comes from uncultured Eubacteriales bacterium, assembly GCA_949286775.1. Taxonomy (GTDB): domain Bacteria; phylum Bacillota; class Clostridia; order Lachnospirales; family Lachnospiraceae; genus Alectryocaccobium. The sequence goes on from CASEDW010000091.1 coordinate 3,300, forward strand.
TTGTACAAAAGACTTGTTACCTGGGCTATTAACATAGGAAACGCCGTCTGCAATATATTTTTCCATACTTTTCCGTTTTCAAAATCTACTTTTTTCATGTGCCTGACCATCTAAATATAAGTTTTTCGACAAATGAGACTTTATATGAGTCCATTGACTCATATCATTATAATACTCTGAAATTCAAAATCAATATCGCTTCAGGCACCGTGAACTATAATTCCCGTAAGATAATTAAGATTATCCCTCAAACTCCGGTTTATATGTTTTTACTCCAAAGCAGAAATAGATAATGTGGAATATCCATACGCCGGCCAGAATTCCGCATGGAACATATATCTGTTTAATAAACATCATGGTAAAACCGATCGACATCAAAGCTGTCACCATAGTAATGATACGTATTTTAGTCGCTTTTGTCATGCCTTTGCCTTTTACAAAACTTTCAAGATTGTTTTTGTAGATTTTTGTATTTATAAACCAGTTATGTAACTTTTCCGAACTCTTCGCAAAACTTATGGAAGCTAAAAGCAGAAACGGAAAAGCCGGAAGCATCGGCATAACTGCCCCCACAGCGCCCAGCGCTAATCCTATACATCCTAAAATGATCCAAAATATTTTCTTAAGCTTCATCTGTTTTCTCCTTTCCGTTATTTATTCGTTTCTTTTCTTTGTAACCGTCGATCAAATGACGAATAGCCATTATCGGATGATATAAAATCATTTGCGGACCTGAAAAACGCATAACCTCTCTAATTTTCTCCCGCATTTCAGCTTTATAGCAATGAACTTTACAGTTTGAGCAAAATGTTTTTGTTTCCATAAAAGGACATTTTTCAATACGAAGCAATGCATAATCGTGAA
>CASEDW010000092.1 GCA_949286775.1 uncultured Eubacteriales bacterium
ATACCCCGGGCATACATAAGGCGAAAAACAAGCTTGGAGAATATATGGTAAGCGCGGCGCAAAATACTCTTAAAGACGTGGACGTCGTGTTATGGCTTGTGGAGCCTTCAGCTTTTATAGGGGAGGCTGACCGCCATATAGCTGATCTTTTGAGCAAGATTAATCTTCCTGTCATACTTGTTATAAACAAGTGCGACAAGGTAAAGAAAACTCAGATAGCAGAAATTATAAAAGCCTATACTAAATGCGGACATTTTGACGATATTCTCGCTGTCTCCGCAAAGCAGGAAACTAACCTGGATGATCTGATAACGGCGATATTTAAATTTCTTCCCTACGGTCCTCTTTATTACGATGAAGAGACTGTTACGGATCAACCGGTAAGACAGATCGCCTCTGAGATGATACGTGAAAAAGCCCTCAGATGTCTCGGAGAAGAAGTGCCTCACGGCATCGCTGTTCTCATTGAAAAAATGAAAGAGCGAAAAGACGGAAGTATGACCGATATAGAGGCGACAATCGTGTGCGAAAGAGATTCCCATAAGGGAATTATCATCGGCAAAAACGGTCAGACCCTCAAGAAAATAGGAAGCGAAGCGAGAGCGGAAATAGAGAGGCTCATAGACGGAAAAGTCAACTTAAAGATATGGGTAAAAGTCCGTAAACAGTGGCGCGACAGTGAACTGCTGTTGAAAAATTACGGATATGACAGGAATGAACTTTAAAGCATATGAATGACGTCGCTAAAGTAAACGGGATGGTTCTTTCCGCCATGCCGATAGGAGAGCATGATAAAAGGCTTGTTATTGAAACATGTGAACTCGGGCGAATAACGGTATTCGCGAGGGGATGCAGAAGAGCGGGAAACCCTCTGCTCGCCGTCGCGAATCCTTTTGTGATGGGAGAATTTTCGATAGTTCCGGGGAGAACATCATACAGAATGACGGAAGCGTCGGTGAACGAATATTTCAGGGATCTCGCATCCCAGATGCCGGGCGTATATATCGGGTTTTATTTTCTCGACCTGGTGGATTATTACGGCAGGGAGGGAATAGATGGAACCGATATGCTGAATCTTTTGTATGTATCGTTAAAAGCGCTCTTAAAACCTGAGATAGATAATCTGTTGATCAGGAGAGTATTTGAAATGCGTCTCCTTTTTATAAACGGAGAATACTATCCTGATGAAAATGAAATGAACGCTTCCATGTTTTCAATTTGCCGATATATCATCGGATCGCCCCTTGGAAAGCTCTATTCTTTTAATTTGAAGCAGGATGCGTTAAAAGAACTTGAGCGCATATGCGACAGAGCGTTGAAGCGCACGATAGACAGAGAATTGAAGAGTAAAAAAATTATGGAGGCTTTTTTGAATATATGAAAAAGATCAGTTACATAGATGTGATAAGGGTGATCTCTTTTGGACTTATCATATATTATCACATTGTAGTAGAATTGATTACGAGAAATTTTCTCACATATGAAACGGCGCCTTTTTACTATAATTCCAATTTTCATGTGGCGACATGCGCTGTAGCTCTGTTTTTTATGGTTTCCGGCGCGAGTCTGATAGTATCTTCCGAAAGAAAAGAAAAGTTCAGCGTATCAGAGTATTATAAAAAGAGATTTTTCAGGATCCTCATACCGTATTATATAGCTTCTTTTGCCAGTTTCGCGGTCATATGCAGGTTCGCGCTTCCGGAAGGGAAAAATCCCTGGATGCTGATCCTGAATCTGTTCGCGATGGACGGATACGCTTCTACATTAGGTGCGGACGCCGTTTATCTGATGGTGGGCGAGTGGTTTATGGGATGTCTCATGATACTCTATCTTTTATTCCCGCTGTTCAGGCTGCTTGTGGTAAAATGGCCTGTAAAAACTTTTGTGATAAGCACGATATGCTATATTTTTCTGATAGTTTTTTATCCCTTTGAGGTAAATGCCTACCAGAATGTATTGGTTAAAGGATATGAATTTATTCTCGGAATGTTCATAGTGCGCATTTACAACAGGATACCTAAAAAAATCCTGTTTATTACGATACCGTTTATCGTGCTGTTATTTGTATCTCCTGCGGCGCTTCCTGTAAAAGAGTCGTTTCTCATAACAGGCGTGGCGTCGGCTGTATTTATCACATTGTCGAAATTTGAGCCGCAGTTTAGGAAGTTAAATATATTTAATAAAGTCACGGGAACGATATGCAAGTTTTCGTATGAAATTTTTCTGATACATCATGCCGTGATATTTGTAGTGCTGAGCTGGGCCTTTTCAAAATACGGCACAGAAGCAAATATCGCCGCCATATGCGTTCTTACTGTGGTTTTGATAATAATATCAGGAATCATAATACGTTATATTTCAAAAGCGGTGATGAAGCTTATAGGATATATAGCAGGGAAAATTAAATATAAAAAGACAACATAAAACAGCAATGTCCCGGAAGCGGTTCGTTTTGTGAAGCGTTTCCGGGATATTGCTTTTTATTTAAGAATTATTATTTTTCTTCTTTTTTCTTTGCTGTTGATTTTCTTTTTCTCTTTGGCTTTTCAGATTCTTCGGGAACGATCGGAAGCTCAAAGATGGCTGATTCATAAGGACGCAGATCATATGTGATCATATATTTATATCCGTCGCAGTCGTGTTCTTTGGCTGTAAGAGGAGGTATCTCCTTTATTTTCTCATCGTCATTGCCGTCGATCTGATCGAAGGTACTGAAAATACGCTTATAATAGCCCTCAACCGGAGCGCCGCATGTATATCCCTCGTGATACATCGGAGAGAAATTGATGATAACGAGAAGAGCGTTGTTATAGTTCCATGGATTTCTCCTGATGTAACTGAAAGTATTTCTGTAGCAGTCTCCGTTGTTTACCCACTCGAATGTCGTAGGATTTGAGGTATCGTCAAAGAGAACGGGGTAAGTCTTGTATATCTGAAGAAGTTTACGCAAAGAGAGCATGATGTCTCTGTGGCCGTAATCGCTCGCGAGATGCCAGCTGATTTCTCTTTCTTCTGACCATTCCTTGTCCTCACCGAATTCCTGTCCCATAAACAGAAGTTTTTTGCCCGGGAATGTGAACATATGAGTATAGAGAGTTTTAAGGCCGCCCATCTTGTCCATTTCATTTCCCGGGAATTTCTCAAGCATCGAATGTTTCAGATGAACAACTTCATCATGGGAAAGAACGAGCATGTAATTTTCAAGGAAAGCGTATTCGGCGTTGTGGGTAATGGCGCCATGATGCCATCCTCTGTAAATAGGTTCTTTCTCAACATATTTGAGAGTATCGTTCATCCAGCCCATGTTCCATTTATACATGAAGCCGAGAGCGACTCCTTCTGTATCTGAGGTGATTCCCGACATTATCGAAGAATCTTCGGCGATAAGGAAGCCTCTTGAGCGGGCCTTCACTTCTTTGTTGAGTTTCTTAAGGAAAGCGATGCTCTCGAGATTTTCTGTTCCGCCGTATATGTTGGGACGGTACTCGGCGCGGCTGAAGCTGTTATAGAGCATCGAAGCCACGGCATCTACTCTTAACGCGTCTATGTGGAATTCTTTTATCCAGTAAAGAGCATTTGATATCAGGAAACACTGAACCTGAGGTTTGCCGTGATCAAAGGCTTTTGTTCCCCATTCGGGATATTCAGCCCGCAGAGGATCGGCGTATTCGTAAAGAGCCGAACCGTCAAACTGTTCAAGACCGAAAGCGTCTTTAGGAAAATGAGCCGGAACCCAGTCGAGGATAACGCCGATATTTTTTTCGTGCATCTTGTTGACGAAGTATTTGAAATCCTCGGCGGAACCGTATCTGCTGGTGGGAGCGTAATAGCCTGTGACCTGATAGCCCCATGAAGCGTCGAGGGGATGTTCGCAGATACCGATCAGCTCGACATGAGTAAATCCCATGTAATCGACATATTCTGAAAGCTCGTCTGCAAGTCTTCTGTAACCGAGGAAGCCGTCCTCGTTGAGACGGTAATCTTTTTTCCATGAGCCGAGATGTACTTCATATATGGACATGGGTTTTTGGAGAGTGTTTTTGTTTGTCGTCTCTTTGAGAAAATCCTTGTCTGTCCATTTGTATCTCTTCTGCTCGACTACTATAGAAGCCGATTTGGGGCGAAGTTCAGACTGGAAAGCATACGGATCAGCTTTATATCTTGTCTTGCCGTCGCACCCTTCTACGACAAATTTATATTTGCAGCCGGGTTCTATATTCGGTATGAAGAGCGACCATACGCCTGAGTCAGAGCCTGTCATAAAATCAGCGTCAGGATTCCAGTTGTTCATATCGTGGATGACTCTCACTGATTTCGCGAAAGGAGCCCAAACCTGAAACAGCGTACCGGAAATATCGTTTTCCTGGCAGCGGTGGGCGCCGAGCTTGTTATATATCTCATAATGTTCACCGCGTCCGAACAGATAGTAATCAAAATCAGTAATACGAAAATCTGATGATGGTTTTAATTTCATATACATTCTCCTAAAAATCGTGTTGACAAGTGCAATTTTTTATATAATTATACCATAAGACAGATAAAAATAAATATAAATTAAGTAATTTTATGGTAAATAAAAGAATAAAAATGGAAAAAATGATTAATTCAAATGAAAACCCAAGAGGTCTGAATAAGCCGAAGGCTTCGTTAAACGACAGGCCTGTCAGAATAGTAAGATACGATATAAAAAAAGAAGACGAGGGAATGACTGTAAGGGAATATCTGAATACAAGAGTGAGATTTTCAAACCGTCAGATAAGCAGCCTGAAATTCAGAGCCGACGGAATTGTCGTAAACGGCAGGACGAGGCGGGTCACATGTATTCTCTATGAAGGAGATGTGCTGGAGATAGGATTAAAGGACGCGGGAAACGAGTATCTTGAACCTGGGAACTTCACAGAGCCGCCGGAGATATTGTATGAGGACAGAGACCTTCTTATAGTGAACAAGGTTCAGGGTATGGTGTGTCATCCCTCTCCCGGACATTATTCCGATACTCTCGCTAACCAGGCGGCTTATTACGCGAAGTCGAAAAACGAAAACTGGACTATACGCCTTATAGGAAGACTTGATTCAGATACATCGGGAATCATTGTTTTTGCGAAAAACTCTGAAACGGCGGCTCTTCTTACAAAACAAAGAGAAGAGGGCGATATGGAAAAAACTTATATCGCCGTATGCGAGGGAGCAGTTGAAAACGACAGAGGATGCATCGACGCGCGGATAAAAAGGGATGAAAACAATCTTGGAAAAATGATTATATCTGATGACGGAAAGGACGCTGTTACATATTATGAGGTCATAAAAAGGGGAAAGGCGTCGACACTTTTACGTATAAGGATAAAACACGGCCGCACGCATCAGATACGTATACATATGGCATATGCAGGGCATCCTCTGATAAACGATCCTTTTTACGGAAACGGAATAAAAGATAAGGATCACACGATGCTCCACGCGGAAACGATGAAATTATGTCATCCGTTTACAAAAGAAGAGATGATAATCAAAGCGCCGCTTCCTGATATTATGAGAGAGTATATAGAGCGTATGTAAGATGGGTATAAGTAAGATGGGCATAAGACTGCGCCTCACTGCGCAGGCATAGCGAGCCGCATTAGGCGGTAAATTATATTTACTTGCGATTTGTTAAGAAAAATGATAAAATCGAGAAATGCATTTACAT
>CASEDW010000093.1 GCA_949286775.1 uncultured Eubacteriales bacterium
CAGGCGAGATATCCGTCGTCAGGAGGAATAATTATCTTTCCGAACTGTTCAAGTTTTCTTAAATTGTCCTGAAGAATCGGATTTTGATACATTTTAGTATTCATCGCCGGAGAAACAAGCACCGGGCAGTCCATCGCCATTATAGTCGTACTAAGCATATCGTCAGCGATACCGTTCGCGATTTTTCCGATAATATTCGCCGACGCCGGAGCGACAAGCATCACATCCGCCCTGTCAGCAAGCGCTATATGGGCTATATTAAACTGAAAATTGCGGTCAAATGTATCGACCATGCATTTGTTTCCTGTAAGCGATTCAAATGTGATCGGATTTATAATATTTGTCGCGTGCTCTGTCATGATAACATGAACATCGGCGTGAAGTTTTTTTAACGCGCTGGCAAGATTCGCTATCTTGTACGCCGCGATGCTTCCCGTTATTCCCAGTACGACTGTTTTTCCTTTTAACATCAGTATCCTCCGGGGACATTTCCTGTTAAAGAAAGTCCGTTTATTTCATCATTTCGTCAGCAAGAAGTCCATGCTTCTCATAATGAGTTACTCTCTTTATATTATTCTTTTCATCCACAAAAACAACTTTTGGCGGATTTTCTTTTATTTCTTCAGGCGTCATGCCAGCATAGCACATGATTATGACTTTATCTCCGACTGAAACCATCCTCGCGGCAGCGCCGTTTAGACAGATCATGCCGCTTCCAGCTTCTCCTGCGATTACATATGTTTCGAACCGCGCTCCGTTGTTTATATCAACTATCTGAACCTGCTCATATTCGCAGATAGAAGCAGCGTCCATTAAATCTTTATCAATAGTGATGCTTCCAACATAATCAAGCTCCGCCTGAACTACTGTCGCTCTGTGGATCTTTCCCTTTAACATTGTCTGGATCATTTTTTCACTCCCAAATAAAATTATCTATTAATCTTGTTTTACCGATAAATACGGCCATCGCCACAAGTACCGGCTGGTCTACTTTGTGATGTATCTCTATCGAATCCCATTTTACCATTTCGATATAATCTATGCGAGCCAGTTTTTCCTGTTCTACTATTTTTCGCATTTCCGAAAGCACCTTGTCGCCGTCTCTTTCGCCTTCTTCGATCATTTTCTTTCCGGCGTTTATCGCTTTTGAAAGCACAAGGGCAGCCTCTCTTTCCTCCTTTGAAAGATAAGTGTTTCTCGAACTTTTTGCAAGTCCGTCTTTTTCCCTTATGATCGGGCATCCGATTATTTCTATATTCATATTCAGATCGCGAACCATTCTTCTTATGACCGCGAGCTGCTGCGCGTCTTTTTGTCCGAAGTACGCTCGGTCGGCTTCTGATATATTAAAAAGTTTACTGACCACCGTGCATACTCCTCTGAAATGCGTAGGTCTGCTCTTTCCGCAAAGTTCTTCAGTAACTCCTGTCGTATCCACAAAAGTCGTGAAATTTTCAGCGTACATCTCTTCTACTTCGGGATTAAACACGATATCGGCGCCTGAATCTTCACAAAGTTTGCAGTCAGCCTCTATGTCGCGAGGATAGCTCGCGAGATCTTCCTTTGGTCCGAACTGAATGGGATTTACGAAATCGCTTACTATAACCCTGTCGTTTTCTTTAACAGCTCTGTCGATCAGGCATTTGTGGCCTTCATGGAGATATCCCATAGTCGGCACAAGTCCTATGCTCAATCCTTCTTTTTTCCACTGACGTACCGCTTCTTTAACTTCCGCAACTGTTTTTGCTAATTTCATCGTAAATGTTCCCCCATTAATAAAGCTTTTCAAGGACTTCGGCGTCAACAGTAAATGTATTTTCCTCTGACGGAAATACGCCTTCCTGAGTTTCCCTGATATATGAGGCGAAAGCCTCTTTCATTATTTCGCCTATCTGCGCGTACTGTTTACAGAATTTCGGTTTAAAACCGCTGATTCCGAGCATATCCTGATATACGAGTACCTGCCCGTCGCATCCGGCTCCCGCTCCGATTCCGATAGTAGGAACGGAAACTTCTTTTGTGATTATAGAGGCAAGTTCCCCCGGTATGCACTCAAGCACTATTGCGAACGCTCCCGCTTCTTCCAGCGCTTTCGCGTCTTTTATAAGTTTTCTTGCCGCTTCAACGCTCTTTCCCTGGATTCTGTTTCCGCCGAGTACATTTACTGCCTGGGGAGTAAGACCGAGATGTCCTACAACAGGAATGCCGGCGTTTACCATAGCCCTTACCTGCGGCGCGTACTCCTCGCCGCCTTCAAGTTTAACGGCGTTCGCGCGTCCTTCTTTCATGAGGCGTCCCGCGTTCTTAAGAGCTTCCTCTACTGAAACTTCATATGACATAAACGGCATATCGCATACTACAAGAGCATTTTTAGCCGCTCTTGATACTGCCGCGCAGTGATGTATCATATCTTCTATTGTCACAGACAGCGTATCTTCATATCCGAGTATTACATTTCCAAGCGAATCACCGACGAGAATGCTGTTTACCCCCGCTTCGTCCATTAAACGCGCCGTAGAGTAATCATACGCCGTCAGCATAGTTAATTTTGTTCCCTCTTCTTTAGCTTTCTTAAAAGTCAATACTGTATTTTTCACTTTCCATACCTCTCATTTTTTTCATGCAGCAGATTGATCACTTCTTTATAATCGCGCTGCGGATTTTTTTTCTTTGCTATATCCACAAGTACTGATGACATCGTAATATATGTTTCCAATTCTTTTTCAGGAAGAACCTCCATATGTTTTCTCAATGTATTTACATCGGCTCTTTCAAGTGGACCCGTCAGAGCTCCTGCCGCGCCGTTTTTGACAAGCGACGAAGCGTTATTTAGGAACAGCGGCCCGATGGCTTTTGCGGCGTCCTGTGGTGAAAATCCGCATTTTTCCATTATACTTACCGCTTCATCAAAGAGGCCGCAGACAAGATTGCTGGCAAAAACAGCTGCCGCATGATAAAGCACCTTCTGCTCCGATTTGATGATCTTTACATGGTTCCCGAAACTATCAAACGTTTCCTGCCAGTACTTTAAATATTTCTCATGTCCTTCAATTGTAAAATACGAATTGGAAAGTTCCCTGAATGATTCTGTTTTGCTGTGGATGGCAAACAAGGGATGGATAGAATAACCAAATGCTCCCATCTGGTCTATTTCAGAAAATACTGCGGATGACAACGCTCCGCTGCAATGACAAATACACTTGCCCGATAAATCATATCGTTTTATGGAATTCCACACACTCTCGATCTGCCCGTCAGGAACCGTCAAGAAAAGAGCATCGCTTGCTTCTGCTAATTCGGCAAGCTGCGTATAACTCTCTGTATGTGTAAATAAAGAAGCCTCATCGGCTGATTTTTGATTTCTGCTGAAATATCCGGACACATGAACGCCATGTTCCGTAAAATATTTTCCCAGCGTAAATCCTGCTTTTCCCGCTCCAATAAAACCAATTCTCATATGTCACCTCCTAATAAAGGCGATGCTCCGCGCAATCCCGTTCGATACGATACAGGTCCCGCAATTTATGCGAGAATAGTTTATATTCGCAAGATGTCTTTGTCCCGGTACAGTTTCAAAAATAGAATACTATCCAAACCTGTATTATACACATGTAGGTTCAAAATGTATACATCTTTTGTTAAAAGAATTCTTAAAAATCGCGCAAAATATTAAAGACTGCCGGGAAATTCCGGCAGCCCCATTTACTTATTCATATTTAATTTCATCCTGCAATGATATCAACGCCGTTATCCTGTCCATCCCCTGAAATCTCAACGACAACTTTATTCGGAAGGCAGACTATCGACTGTCCTTCTTTGTCTATTTTCCCGGTTCTGATACACAATCCATCAGGGCAGGAAGCTTCTTTTATCTCGGCTTTTCCGTCTTTGATCACCAGCAGATTTCTTTCGCCGTGATCTCCTTTAATCTCATATTCCGTATCGGAATAAAGCTCAAATCGCGCAATCTCAACACCGTCCATCTTTACTATCACGTATTCTCCGCTTTTTTGGGTAAATACAAGCGCAAGAAGCATCACGATTCCAATCACAACAACAGACAATACAATTATGATATCAAGCCTGTACTTGGTTCTTTTATCCGTACTCATCTTACATACCGCTTGTTACTGCTGTTGAGTCTGCTGCGCATCAGCCGTTTCAGGAGTATCAACATTTTCAAGCTCGCCGACAGCCACTTCCTGATTTACCTGAGCTATGCCTATTTCCGGACTGAAATTGCCCTTCTGGATATTTGTAATATATTCAGAAGCTTTCGCGGCTCTTTCTGTATTAGGATATTTATTTACTATATCCTGGAACGCGTTGATCGCTTCCGACGACTGTTGATTCAGTCTGTATGAATGAGCAAGATACGCGCACGCGGAATAACTGTCAGGATTCACATTTTTAGCCGCCGCAAAATACGTAATGGCGTCTTTGTAATCGCCCCTCTGGAAAGCTTCCATGGCTTGAGCATTGTATGATTCATACTGTTTCGAATTTATATCTGAAACAATGCCATTGTAAATGTTCAGCGCGTTTTCGGAATATACAGACGTATCCACGCCCTGAAGAGTCTCCAGCGCCAGATCATAGTTCTGAGCCGCGTATGCGATATAAGCATTTAAAAGCTTTTCATAATACTCTATCGCTTTCGAAGCCTCTGAAATCTGCATATTTCCGCTGTCAACCATCGAATCGTACTCTTCGATTTTTGACTCCAGTTCTTTGATATGCTCGTTCTGCGTAACCATAGCCGAACTGTACTGGGCGACTTTTGTCTCGGCGTCCCTGCTTAAGTTTCTGTTTATCGAAGGAATGACAATAACTCCCACTACAAGCGCGCCTAAAACTATTCCTATTATCATATTTAAAAGGCTTAAGAAAGCCGGCACCTGGTGAAAAGCTACAGGCTGTATGACAGGTTCTGTGATTATTTTTTCTTCATCGTCCCAGTTTTTTGTCATATAACTGTAATCAGTTACGACTTTTTTCTCAGGGAGCTTAAAATGATCGAGAATCTTATAAATTCCCTTTCTTTTTTCTTTGACAACACCTTTAGTAAGACTTTCCCTGTCGGTCGTCGTACCCGTCTGCTCGTCGATCTCTTTAAAAAACCTGAGAGACGTGGCGTTCGTCCTGTCTATGGGAGCGGCCTTTTTCAAAACTTTTCGCGCTTTTTCATAATCTCCCTGCTTCATATATAAAAGAGAAAGAAGATAATAGGCCTTGATAAGCTTCGGATTTGCCGCAACAACTTTTTTCAGCATTATGACCGCAACGTCGTACTCTCCGGCGCGGCAGGCGTTAAGCGCCCTGTTGTAACGCTTTATCGTCTGCTGTATCGTCTCGAGACGGTTCGGATTTGCCTGAACCCTGTCTATATATTCGGAGGCTATGTTGTCTTCGGGCATGATATTTTTGCTGATTATCCATTCGCTTAAAGCGGCGACAACCTCGCCCGTCTCGAAATATACAAGTCCGAGAAGATTTCTCGCGTCGATGTTTCTCTTATTAAACTTCAGGCTTCTCTCGAGCAGATCTATAGCGCCAGACATGTCTCTGATCTGCGCTTTATCGAGACCCTGATTATAATACATGTTAGAGAGCTGCACTGCTTTATTCTGAACGTTCAGATCCCATCCGCAATTTGAACATACAGATTCACTTCCGGCTTCAGCGCCGCAGTTCATACAAATCATTCGGATGCTCCTTCAGTATTAGAGTTTTTCGCGTTTGCATTTGAATTGTGCATTTCTTTGAGCAGATCGATGACATCAGTCATATCCCTGCTGTAAATCTCATCTTCTACCGATTCCACTGACAAAATCGGTTTGAATTTCTTAATCTCTTCGTCAAAATCAAGCATTCGGCACCTCCACCTTCTTAATTACTGAAGCTGCGCTAGACGTTCCTTAACCTGCTCCATCATCTTCTGATAATTTGCAAGCTTTTCTTTTTCGGCATTTACTTTTGCCTCAGGCGCTTTGGAAACGAATTTTTCGTTTTTAAGCATTCCCTCGGCTCTCGCTATCTCTTTTGTGAGACGTTCAACCTCAGAATTAAGTCTTTCAATTTCTTTTTCTACATCGACAAGCTGATCGAACGGAATACAGAATTCAGCTCCCGGTATAATAGCTGAAACGGATTTATCGTCGATTCCTGTCTTGTCAGACTGAATGATAACATTTTCAGCTTTTGCAAGCGTCGCGAAGAATATTTTGCCGTCTTCAAATATTTTTCTGATACGCTCGTCAGATGATACAACATATACGTTCGCCTTTTTTGACGGCGGAACATTCATCGATGTTCTTACGTTTCTTATCGCCCTTACGGCGTCTTTTATAATTTCAATCTCATTTTCTTCTTTTTCGAAATTCAGCGACTCGTCATATACAGGATAAGGTGAGATCATGATACTCTCTTCTTCCTCGTTGAGAGTGCAGTAAATCTCCTCCGTAATAAACGGCATAAACGGATGAAGAAGTTTAAGCGCGCAGTTAAGAACCGTTTTAAGAGTCCACAGAGCCGCTGATTTTGTCTCATCCGTATCTGACCAGAGTCTTGGTTTAACCATCTCGATATACCAGTCGCAGAACTCTTCCCAGATAAAGTCATAAACTTTTGAAAGAGCTATTCCCAGCTCATATTTGTCCATGAGCGCCGTAACATCGCGAACCAGTCTGTTTGCTTTGCTGAGTATCCATTTATCGGCAGCCGTGAGAAGCTCCTTCGGCATTTCATCCGGCACTTTTGCCGCGTCAAGATTCATCATGATGAAACGAGACGCGTTCCATACTTTATTGGCGAAGTTTCGGCTTGACTCTACTCTTTCCCAGTAGAAACGCATGTCATTTCCGGGAGCGTTTCCTGTTAAAAGCGTCATTCTAAGAGCGTCAGCGCCGTATTTGTCGATAACCTCGAGAGGATCAATTCCGTTTCCAAGGGACTTGCTCATCTTGCGTCCCTGTGAATCGCGTACAAGACCGTGGATAAGCACATGATGGAACGGCGATTTTCCTGTCTGCTCAAGGGATGAAAATACCATCCTGATTACCCAGAAGAAAATGATATCGTAACCTGTTACGAGAACATCCGTAGGGAAGAAATAATCCATCTCCGGTGTTTTTTTCGGCCATCCCAGCGTTGAAAACGGCCAGAGCGCCGATGAAAACCATGTATCAAGGGTATCTTCGTCCTGTTTAAGATCAGTGCATCCGCATTTGCAGCATTTTTCAGGAGCGCCGCCTGTTTTAACTGTTATCTCTCCGCATTTTTCGCAGTACCATGCCGGGATTCTGTGTCCCCACCACAGCTGACGTGAAATACACCAGTCTTTGATGTTTTCAAGCCAGTGAAGATATGTTTTGCTAAAACTCTCAGGAACAAAATTGAGGTCGTCTGTATCAAGAACCTTGATAGCGGCCTCAGCCATTTCCTTCATTCGTACAAACCACTGAGGTTTGATCATAGGCTCAACAGTCGTATGACAGCGGTCGTGAGTTCCTACGGCATGAGAATGAGGAACAACTTTTACTAAAAGTCCCTGCGCTTCAAGATCAGCTACGATGGCTTTTCTCGCTTCGTATCTGTCCATTCCCGCGTATTTTCCGCCGAGTTCATTTATGGTGGCGTCATCATTCATGATATTAATCTCAGGAAGATTGTGACGTTTTCCCACCTCAAAGTCGTTAGGATCATGAGCAGGCGTAATCTTAACGCAGCCTGTTCCGAACTCTTTATCTACATATTCATCGGCGATAACAGGAATCTGTCTGCCGGTAAGCGGAAGCTCCAACATCTTTCCGATGATATCTTTATATCTTTCGTCATCAGGATTAACGGCAACCGCAGTATCTCCCAAAAGGGTTTCCGGTCTTGTAGTCGCGATCTCGACAAACTTGCCTTCCTCGCCAACTACAGGATAATTAATGTGCCAGAAAAATCCGTTTTGATCCTCATGCTCAACCTCAGCGTCTGAAAGCGAAGTCTGGCAAACAGGACACCAGTTGATGATTCTGTTTCCTTTATATATCCAGCCTTTTTTATAAAGATTTTCAAAAACTTTCTCAACAGCGGCAGAGGAAACTTCATCCATTGTGAATCTTTCTCTATCCCAGTCTGCTGACGCGCCGAGTTTATGAAGCTGATTTATAATGCGGCTTCCGTATTCTTTTTTCCACTCCCATGCATACTCGAGGAACTTTTCTCTTCCCATTTCATGCTTGTCGAGTCCCTTCTCTTTAAGCATGTTTGTAACTTTAACCTCTGTGGCGATGGCCGCATGGTCTGTTCCCGGCTGCCAGAGCGCTTCATAGCCCTGCATTCTCTTAAACCTGATGATCGTATCCTGGATAGTATTGTCAAGAGCATGTCCCATATGAAGCTGTCCCGTTACGTTTGGCGGCGGCATTATAATAGTAAAAGGCTTTTTATTCGGGTTTACTTCCGCATGGAAATATCCCTTGTCAAGCCATTTCTGATAAAGTCTGTCTTCAAGGCCTTTTGCGTCATAGGTCTTGGCTAATTCTTTGCTCATCTTCCCTCCTGATTTATATAAAAACATCAAAATTCTTCTTATTATATAATACGCTTATATTAACATGGCTCATTATAGTGTCAGCCAAAATATTTGTCAATATTACTAAAGCCGCATTAGCATTGGGCTGACGCGGCTTTCATATGGTATTTTTCTGTTAAATTTGAAGTTTATGATATTCGTGTTGAAAGGTATTTTGATCCCATGATACTACGGATTTCTCCGTGCTATGCACTCTCAAAATCCTAAAACACCTCAAATCCGCTCATTTTTCATTAAAAAATGGCTGCTTTTCGGTGTTTTACAGGTCTCAAAGTCAGTCACTTTCATGCAAGCATGAAAAGCCTGACCTTTTGACCTTAGTATCAATTTATTTTTCGATAAAAGCTTCGAGCTCCGCTTTTGAACATGCTCCGATAGTCTTCTTGGCAACTTCGCCGTTCTTAAATAAAAGAAGCGTCGGGATACTGCTGATGCCGTATTTAATGGCAAGCCTCTCTTCGTTATCCACGTTTACTTTTCCGACTTTTATCTTGCCTTCATTTTCTTTGGCGATCTCGGCAACTACAGGAGCGATCATCTGACACGGTCCGCACCATACAGCCCAAAAATCAACGAGCACCGGAATGTCCGACTTTAAAACTTCTTCTTCAAAATTATCGTTTGTAAGTGTAATTTCTGACATAACTTTTCTCTCCATTCTATTTGATAACATTCAACCATTTGATAAAAGGCATCCTTTTTCTTCAAGAAAAATGCTTTTTGATCTCAACATCATTACTTTTCTTTGTAATACAGCATGCAATGGCAGTATCCTTCGAAATCAGGATCTTTTATCTGATCTCTAAACTCTTTGCACATGCATTTGTTTTCAGGCGTCTTCTCGAGTCTGCACGGACAATATCCGTCTTTTTTCTCGAGCCCTTCTTTGATTCTTTTTACGATCTCTTCGTCTTCATTTAATCTGATCTTCATTATCAAGCCTCCTAAATCACCGCTATTATAACATAAAGATTGTGAGAAAACTATGAAATTTCATTCCAAACTTGCGGCGATG
>CASEDW010000094.1 GCA_949286775.1 uncultured Eubacteriales bacterium
GATTTTCTCCGCGCATATCTTCCGTCGGTATTCTGTAATTGATTTCCCCGGATGCTATTTTCTCTATTCCCTCTCTTATCTCGTTTTTAGCTATCGCGTTGTTCATCGCCGCCCAGATAAGCGCAGCGTCAGCGAAGAGTAAAATGAAGAACAGGAAGGCATTAGCCCACAACAAGAGCGCTACCCAGTTTAACAAAATAAATCCGACTATTATTAAAATATTTTTTGTAATGAGAGAGCGTTTCGACCAGGTCTTACCCATGGCAACCCCTATCATTCTGATAAGGCTGTTTTTCCAAAGATTCTTCGCCTTTATTCTTCTTACAAGACTCAGATAATATCCACAGAATAAAGCCGAACCTAAAGCCGCCCCCATTATCAGCGTAGCCATGGCGCGCTCTCCTATATAAATACTCGTCATGCCGCTGAGTATTCTGTATGACTGGTCGTATCCGTATACGTAACTGCTCTGTGCGACAGCAGAATCTATACCCGACCAATGCCAGATGCTCATAAACCCGCTGAAAAATATTAAACCGGTCAATATAACAATAACAATCGCTATCTCGGTCTTCCATCTGTCGAACCAGTTAAGATGAATCTCTTCATCTTCAGGTCTTCTTCCTGCAATCACGGTGAGCCATACAAAGGATACAGCCGCAGTTATCAATGATACGATTCCAAGCACGCTAAACAGATTTATGTATTGCAGATTTTCGTCGTATGTCTGTTTCGCGCTGTAGAAAACATCCTGGACAGGATATGAAGTATCTACTGCCGCCGCGAATACTCCATCCCATTCGTTTCCTAATGTTTGTCTGATGATATTTCTGAACTGCTCAGCCGAAACGTCCATATTAGTTTTAAAATCCTCGAGATTCGGATAAACTACAACATATTTTTTATTTGGATTTTCAACTGTTTCAACTGTAAGATTCTTTATATTTTCATCAAGTTTCTTCTTATCCGCGTATTCGCTTCTGTTTGTCGTAACTGCTCCGTTTGCGGAATCAGTATAAATATAAGAAAAATTTGTATTTCCTTCCGCCAGCAGATCATTTTCGCTCATATACTCATCTACCATCGGCGTAATACATGAGACTACATAATTAATATCGTTTATTATCTGCTGTATTCCGTGTTCTCTTAAATATGGACTGTCGTTTACCGCATCCAGCAGCCTTTTACCGTCGACTGTCCTGTATTTTTCTTCAATCTCGTTTACGCTGCTGTATACGTTAGTATAGACAACTTCTCCATCTATATCAGTTACGCTGATATTAAGCGTATCCGGGTTTATATATCCGTGCCTGAGCGACTCAAGAACATCATTTACAGGATAAGACGCTTCAGCTTTGGAACTGTCCGTAACCTCAAGAAACAGCTTTTTATTATTTACCAGCTTTTCGAAGTCGTCGGCGTAATAATAATACAGTTCTCCGTCAGGTTTCTCACATTCAATTATATAATCTGATTTGTATACCATTCCCCGCAGACCCCATTCATAGAGATCGCCAAGAGTATACTCCAAGTCTGACTCTTTATCCTGAGAATATTCCCTGCCGCTGATCTGATCCAAATATTCAATAATATTGATGGGTTTGTCAGGATCATATTTTCCGTCGGTTTCCAGCATTTCTTTAGACTGTTCTACAGACAAAACGTGCATCATGGAGTTTTCCACCATCGCTTCAAAATCTTCCGACTCTTCAAAGGGCACATTTTCAGCCCGCAGTCCTGCCGAGAGCATCCAGAAACCGCTCACCAGCGCCGATGCCATCGACGCTATCGCCACAGGTACAAGAACAGCCTTCGCTATCTTCGATCTATACCATTTCTCTTTCATAATCCTCCCTTCCGGGTATCTTTTTCTATCTTATATCCAAGTCCCCAGACTACTTTTAAATATCTGGGCTCCTTTGGATTTATTTCAATTTTTTCTCTTATATGCCTTATATGAACCGCCACTGTATTGTCTGCCGCTATAGCCTCTTCGTTCCATATAGACTCATATATCTGATTGATAGAAAATACCCTGCCCTGATTTTTCATAAGCAAAAGTAAAATGTTATATTCTATTGGCGTAAGACGAACCTCTTCACCGTCTACGGTAACTTCTTTTAAGTCATCGTTTATTCTTAAACCGCCCGTCTCATAGACGTGAGTGTCTTTTTCTTTAGCGCTTCCTCCAAGCTGCGTATAACGCCGAAGCTGGCTTTTTACGCGCGCCACAAGTTCCAGCGGATTAAAAGGTTTGGTGACATAATCGTCCGCTCCTGTATTGAGCCCAAGTATCTTATCCGTATCTTCTGATTTTGCAGAAAGAATAATTATCGGAATGCTGTTGTTTTCACGTATCTTCAAGGTAGCTCTTATGCCGTCCAGACGCGGCATCATAACGTCCAGTATCAGAAGATGTATATCCTCTTTCGAAAGAATATCAAGCGCCTCTATACCATCGTACGCCTTATATATTTTATAACCTTCATTGGAAAGAAAAATTTCGATAGCTTCGACGATCTCTTTGTCATCGTCGCACACAAGAATATTGTACATAATTCTCACCCCCCTTCCGTATTATACATAATAAAGGGGAATTTTTAAGACAGAGAAATGAAAATCTTATGAATTTCTTAAGTATGGAAAAGAAAAAATAAAGACTGCCGCATGAACGACAGTCTTTACAAATAAAAATCTTAATTAAGCTTCAACTTCAATAACCTGTTTTTTGTTGTATGTACCACATGATTTACATACACGGTGTGGCATTGTTAACTCACCACATTTGTCACATTTGATAAGGTTTACAGCTCCCATTTTCCAGTTAGCTCTTCTCTTATCTCTTCTTGCTTTTGAAGTTTTATTCTTTGGACAAATAGACACGGTTATACCTCCTTGTATTGACTAAATATATCTCTGATCGCTGCCATTCTCGGGTCGGTAACTTCCTTTTCACAATTACACACCGTTTCGTTCAAGTTAGCACCGCACTGACTGCATATGCCTTTGCAATCCGGTTTGCACAGCACGCGAATTGGCCATTGCTGCATGATCTCGTCCATGAATAACAGATCCGGATAAATCTCCTTTTCGATGACGAAAAACGATTCATCGTCCCGTTCATCATCCGGTATTTTCATATCGATCTCCCTTGTTCCTTCGAACTTAACCGGATACTCCACCGGTTCAAGACATCGGGCACAGGGAATCGTTACAGCCGAATCTCCCGAATAGCTTATCACTATAACGCTGTTGCCTTTATTCTTAAGCCTGACATCCATAGAACCGATCTGTCTGACCGGATAATCCTGTCCGCTTATCGTTATGTGATCGAGCACATTATTCAGTTGAAATTCTTCTGTGGCTCCGTCGTTTTGGAGCAGTCTTGAAATATCTATATTCATAAAGACTCCTAACACACACTTAAAGCAGTATATATGTCTGATCACTCTTTGTCAAGAGATTTTTTAGTCAAAATACATCAAAAGTCCATTCAAAATTCATTAAAATACTGATGAATGTTTATTTAAGAAGCGCAACTGTGTCACGGCAGATTGCAAGCTCTTCGTTTGTAGGAATTACGCATACTTTAACCTTTGAATCAGGCGTTGAGATCAATGCGCTTTCGCCGCGTACTTTATTTGCTTCTTCGTCAAGCTCAATTCCAAGATATCCGAGATTTTTTATAACTTCCGCTCTTACGCCCGGATCGTTTTCGCCTATGCCGGCAGTAAAGGCTATAGCGTCAACTCCGTTCATAACGGCTACATATCCGCCTACCGTTTTAAGCACTCTGTATGAGAATACCTCAAGAGCTTCTTTCGCAAGCTCATTGCCATGAGTAGCGGCGTCGTCAAGATCTCTGAAATCGCTTGAAAGTCCGTTTGAAAGTCCGAAAACGCCCGACTTTTTATTGAGGATCTCCGTTACCTCATCAAGAGTAAGGTTTTCCTTATGGGCGATAAACTCAATGATAGCAGGATCAATAGCGCCTGAACGTGTTCCCATTACAAGTCCGTCAAGAGGAGTCATACCCATAGAAGTATCAACGCATTTGCCGTTTTCTACAGCAGATATTGAAGCGCCGTTTCCAAGGTGGCAGACTATGATCTTTGAGTTATTAATATCAAGGCCAAGGAACTTAGCCGTCTCTTTAGAAACGAAGCTGTGAGATGTTCCATGGAATCCGTAGCGTCTTACGCCGTATTTTTTGTAGTAGTCGTATGGAAGTCCGTAAAGATATGCTTTCGGAGGCATTGTCTGATGGAACGCGGTATCAAATACAGCGACATTAGGCACGCCCGGCATAAGCTCTTTGCAGACATTTATACCGATGAGGTTTGCCGGATTGTGAAGCGGAGCAAGCTCAGACACTTCCTCAATCGTTTTAATGACATCATCTGTAATTATTGTTGACTTTGAGAATTTCTCGCCGCCGTGAACGACTCTGTGTCCGATGGCGTCAATCTCTTTAAGATCAGAAATAGCTCCTGTCTTATCATTTGTAAGAGCTTTAAGAACATATCCGATAGCTTCCTTATGAGTAGGCATCGCATAGTCGTATTTTTCTTTGTCAAGTCCTGCCTTCTGATAAACAAGGCGTCCGTCGATTCCGATACGTTCGCAAAGTCCTTTTGCCAGAACTTTTTCTGTATCCGAATCGATAAGCTGATATTTAAGTGAAGAACTTCCGCAGTTAATAACTAATACTTTCATCTCTGTTTACCCCTTTCAAGCAAGTGACGCCGTAATGATGGCCATTGAATAAACTTCAAGAGCGTTACATCCTCTTGAAAGATCGTTAATAGGAGCGTTAAGTCCAAGAAGGATAGGTCCGTAAGCTTCGAAATTTCCAAGTCTCTGGGCGATCTTGTATCCGATATTTCCAGCGTTGATGTCAGGGAAAATAAATGTGTTCGCGTGACCCGCAACTTCTGAGCCCGGACATTTTGTCTTTGCAACTCTTGGTGAAACAGCAGCGTCAAACTGAAGCTCTCCTTCAAGTTTCATCTCAGGATGAGCAGCTCTTGTCTTTGCGGTAGCGTTGCGCATCTTGTCTACATCTTCGCCTTTACCTGAACCAAGGGTTGAATAGCTTAAGAAAGCTACCTTCGGATCTACTCCGAATACCTTAGCGCACTCTGAAGTTTCATAAGCGATCTCCACCAGTTCATCCTCATTTGGTTTGATGTTGATAGCGCAGTCTCCCATTGCAAGAACTTCGTTGTCGCCTGTAGCAGCTTCACGTACAAGAATGAAGCATGAAGATACGATTGAATTCTGTGGTTTTGTCTTTATGATCTGAAGCGCCGGACGAACTGTGTCTGCCGTCGAATATGTAGCGCCTCCCAAAAGAGCGTCCGCTACGCCCATTTTTACAAGCATTGTGCCGAAATAGTTTCCGCTTTTAAGCATCGGGATGGCTTTTTCAGGAGTCATTCCTTTGCTCTTTCTGAGTTCGCAGAAAAGCTCTACCATTTCATCAAAACGGTCGTAGTTTTCAGGATCGATTATTGTCGCGCCATTGATATTGTAGCCTGCTTCTTCAGCAGCCTCAAAAACCTCATCAGGATTTCCGATCAGAATCGGTTTGAGGAATTTACCTGCAAGAAGTCTTGAAGAAGCCTCAATGATTCGCGCGTCCGTTCCCTCTGTAAAAACGATCGTTTTCGGACTTGCTTTAAGTTTGTTGATCATGTCAGTAAAACCGTACATTTTGTTCTCCTTTCGATATATCTTTTCATGATATACCTGTTGATAATTTATCATTATTTTGTATGCTACGCATATCCTGATTATAATATTTATATCAAAAATTAACAATGAAAAAATCAAAAAAATGACAAAAAAATGACAAAAAATTCTTATATTTACCATATGTTTTATGAATGATATACTATAAAAAATCAACATGCCGAGAGTACTGTTTGATAAATAACGCACCGGGCGCGTCAAATGGAGGATCTCATGAAAACAGTTGCCGTTATAACTGAATTCAACCCTTTTCACCAGGGACATGAATATTTTCTCAGGGAAGTAAGACGACTTTCAAACGCCGACAATGTTATCGCTCTGATGAGCGGAAATATCGTTCAGCGCGGAGAACCTGCCGTCTTTGACAAATTCACAAGAGCCTCATTTGCTCTATACAACGGCGCCGATCTCATAATAGAGCTTCCCGACGCAGTTTCCGCCGGAAGCGCTCCCGATTTTGCCTACGGCGCTGTTTCGATAACAGACAAATTAAACGTTGTCGATGAACTGTGGTTTGGCAGCGAACACGGCTCGGAAATATTATTTGATAAAGTTGCTGAAATATTAACAGATGAGCCTGAGGAATTTTCCGATATATTGAGAAATGAATTAAGAAACGGTTCTTCTTTTGCCAAAGCAAGAAGCGCCGCGCTAAAGGCCGTATTAAGAAGTGAAGAATTTAAAGGCGATGAAATAAACGAATTTCTGTCCTCTCCTAATAATATTCTTGGCATCGAATACTGCCTTGCGTTAAAAAAACTTGGCAGCAATATAAAACCGCGTACAATAACAAGAAAAGGCTGCGGCTACAACGAAACAGATTTAACCAAGCAGTTCCCGTCGGCATCAGCTATTAGAAAGAGAATATACGAAAATCTCTCACTGATACGCGACTGCAAAAATGCTTTGGATGCGTCTTTTTTGGATTTCGTTGCCGAATTCAAGAAATATATACCCGACAATATCACGAATAATTTTGATATTTCAGATCTTTTGAAAAGATCGCTTTTCCCGGATGATTTTTCACTGATCCTGCGGTATAAACTTTTGCGTGAAACTCACGAGTCCCTTTGCGGATATCTCGATATAAACGAAGACCTTGCCAGAAGAATAAAATCAAACGAGCATCTGTTTAAATCATATACTCAGTTTGCGATGCTTTTAAAAACAAAAAATCAGACCTACTCGCATATAAGCCGAGCCCTGGCGCATATATTATTTGATATAAAAAAAGAAGACAGGCAAAAAGCCTTTGGCTTAAGATACGCGCGGGTGTTAGGTTTCAAGAAAGAGTCCTCTGTTATGGGACTTATCAAGAAATCTTCTGATATTATGCTGGCGGTTAAGCCCTCGGTTCAATGCCGCGAGGCTTACTCAAACGAGGTTTTTTCTTCAAACCTGTATTATAGTGTGCTATCTCTTGTAACAGGCGAACCATATATACATGAATTTTCACGCGAAATTGTAATACTATAAAGGATAACAAAAAAGAAAAGTATTTCCGAAAGGGACATCCGCAGCGTTGGTACATCACTGTTTGATAACTATGTTATCAGACAGTGGTAGTACCGCTACGCGAGGGCGCTGAACGTCCGAGGGACGTTCGGTTAGCGCTGACCGAAACGAAGTGTAGACAAGCGCGAGCGGTCCCTGGAGGAAAACTTTTCTTTAAATGGTTTATCTTTATTATTTAATTTTTAAAACTGTGAATCGGCGCCGGGATTCTTCCGCCTCTGTTTATCATCGCTTCACATGAATACGTATTAACAGGCATTATCGGCGCGTATCCTAAAAGACCTCCAAATTCAACCCTGTCTCCAACTTTTTTGCCGATAACAGGTATGATTCTTACAGCTGTAGTTTTATTATTTACCATTCCGATCGCCATTTCATCGGCAATGATTCCGGAAATAGTGCTTGCAGTTGTATCTCCCGGTATGGCTATCATGTCAAGACCTACAGAACATACGCATGTCATGGCTTCAAGTTTTTCAATCGTAAGAGCTCCGCTGTTTGCCGCGTCTATCATTCCCTGATCTTCTGAAACAGGGATAAACGCGCCGCTCAATCCGCCCACATATGAAGACGCCATAACGCCACCCTTCTTAACCTGGTCGTTAAGAAGCGCAAGAGCCGCTGTCGTTCCCGGAGCTCCTACTGATTCAAGTCCGATCTCCTGAAGTATATCGGCAACTGAATCTCCGATAGCAGGTGTAGGAGCAAGGGAAAGATCGATAATTCCGAAGGGAACTCCGAGTCTTTTTGAAGCTTCTTTAGCTACAAGCTGTCCTACACGGGTTACTTTAAACGCCGTCTTCTTAATCGTCTCACAAAGAATCTCAAAATTTTCTCCTCTTACCGATTCAAGGGCGTGTTTTACAACGCCGGGGCCCGATACTCCGACATTTATGACAGCGTCAGCTTCTGTAACGCCGTGAAAAGCGCCTGCCATGAACGGATTATCGTCGGGAGCGTTGCAGAATACAACAAGTTTAGCGCATCCCATACATTCATTGTCTTTTGTTTCCACGGCAGCTTCACGTACTATTTCTCCCATGAGCTTTACCGCGTCCATATTGATGCCCGTTTTGCTTGAACCCAGGTTTACGGAGCTGCATATTCTCTCTGTCTGAGCCAGCGCTTTCGGAATTGATCTTATCAAAAGCTCGTCCGCTTTTGTCATTCCTTTAGAAACGAGAGCCGAATATCCGCCGAGGAAATTTACACCGACTTCGTGAGCCGCTTTATCGAGAGTCTTCGCTATGGAAATAAAGTCTTCTTCTTTTTTGCACGCCGCCGATCCTATAATGGCGATAGGCGTAACTGAAATTCTCTTATTTACGATAGGAATTCCGTATTCCGCCGAGATCGCTTCTCCCGTTGAAACAAGGTCTTTCGCAAGTCTTGTTATCTTTTCATAAATCTTTCTGTTTAATTCATCTAAGTCAGAGTCCATGCAGTCGAGAAGGCTGATGCCAAGGGTAATCGTGCGGACGTCAAGATTTTCTTCGGCGATCATTGCATTAGTCTCGTATGCTTCATATATGTTGATCATTTTAACATTCCTTTCATGCTTCAAGTTGATTTAGATCAGAGTTTCAGATTCTGTGCATCATATTAAAGATATCTTCATGCTGGCAGCGGATAATAACTCCGAGGCCCTCTCCGATCTCTTTTAATCCTTCTGAAAGGACTGTTGCTTCAACGTCTGATTTGGAAGTATCAACGATCATCATCATATTGAAATATCCCTGTATGATAGTCTGCGAGATATCTTCGATGTTCACTTTATGTTCCGCAAGATATGTGCAGACTTTCGCGATAATACCTACTGTGTCATGACCTACTACTGTTACAATCGTTTTCTTCATGGTAATAACTCCTAAAATTCTATTATTTCACCGGGTATATCCCTTTTTGCGATTTCAATGTTAAAATCACTTGCTTTATACGGACAGTTTCCGAAGGTTATTTCAGAACAGACTGTCTGAAA
>CASEDW010000095.1 GCA_949286775.1 uncultured Eubacteriales bacterium
GAGGACATATTATCTCAGATAAATGCAGCGAAGTCGGCCTTAAATAAGGCAGGTCAGGTTGTGCTCGAAGGGCATATAAAACACTGTGTCCGTGACGGAATTGAACATGGCGATGCGGACGCGACGATAGAGAAATTCACTAAAGCAGTAGAACGCTTCGCGAATATGCAGTAAAAATAGTTTCAGCAGTCATTAAGACTGCCGGCTTTTTTTCTATATTCTATTGACAAAGCACGAAATGTGAATTATTATGTAGTCAGTTAGCAGCTGCTAACCGATTGTATGATTATGATACCCCATTGATAACAAAGAGAAACTTTATTGAAAAACGTCCTCAATTGATTGCTAATTAAAACCGGTTGCACTGATTAATTTTCTACATCGGTTAGCCAAGACTAACTATATTGTTTATACGGTCTGAATGGAGGTTATATGTCTGAGGATTTAATAATTCGCTATTGTTCACCTACACTGGCTGGAATTAAAACCGGCAATCTTTTTTCATGCGCCTGTCCATGCAAAAAAGAACTTACAAAAGCTTTATCCGAATTAAACATGAAATTAGTTCCCAAAGGAATCCGCGCGCTTCCGCTTAAGATTTCCAAAGAACGTGCGTTGATCTATATATACCGTCCAAACGCGCTCAAAATTGATTTGGAAAATCAGAATGCTAAAGAACTTCTATTGCAATACGGATACATCACGGAAAATCTGAGCGCCTGTGTAACACATCTGATACACCGCCTCTGTTCCATGGATGAATTTCCTCATGAGATCGGTTTGTTCTTAAGTTATCCTCCGGAGGATGTTCGCGGATTTATCAGCAATAAAGCCCGCAACCAGAAGTGTATAGGATGCTGGAAAGTATATGGAAATGAAAAAGAAGCGAAAATTACATTTGAAAAATATGATCTTTGCAGCAAAATTTATTTTCAACACTGGAAACAGGGGAAAACCATCGAACAGCTTACAGTAGCTGTCTGATGTTTCAATATAAATAATCAAGAAAGGAATTTATGTATTATGAGCAAAATTGCAGTTGTTTATTGGAGCGGTACAGGCAATACAGAAGCGATGGCGCATGCAGTTGCCGAAGGGATAAAGGAAAAAGCAGCTGACGCGACTCTTTTTACTGCCTCTGAATTTACAGCGGATCAGATTAACAATTATGACGCCATTGCATTTGGCTGTCCTTCCATGGGCGCTGAAGAACTTGAAGAAAGCGAGTTTGAACCGATGTTTGCATCATGTGAAAACTATTTGAGTAATAAGAATATAGCTCTGTTCGGCTCTTATGGATGGGGTGGCGGAGAGTGGATGCGATCATGGGAAGAGCGCTGCCTGGCTGACGGCGCGAATATTGTCTGTGACAGTGTTATTTGCAACGACGCTCCGGATAGCGAAGCTTTATCTGAGTGCCGCGCTCTTGGAGCGTCATTAGTTTAAATCACATTAAAATATTTCTCTTTCTACTTTATATTTAACTTGAATACCCTGCAAATTTTGAAACTTGATAAATCAAACTTTGCAGGGTATTTATATTATTTCTTTTTCCATGTCAGCAGCAATGCTGAATTTATGATAACCAGCACTGATCCCGCGTTGTGCACTAATGCTCCCACCACAGGATTCAAAATTCCCGATATGGCAAGCGCGATAGCTAAAAAATTAAGCGACATCGAAAATGTTAAATTCATCTTTATGGTAGTCATCATTCTTTTAGAAAGCGACATCAAATGCGGAAGTTTTCGTATTTCATCGTCAACAAGGGCTATATCCGCTGCCTCTACTGCAATATCACTTCCGACAGAGCCCATTGCTATACCTACATCTGCTTTCTTTAATGCCGGGGCGTCATTTATTCCGTCTCCGATCATACATACCGCATCACCGTTTTTCTGATAAACGCCAATATATGTTAATTTATCCTCCGGCAGACAATTAGCATGTACTTCGCTGATTCCAAGTCTTTCAGCAATAGCATACGCGGCATTTTTATTATCTCCCGTCAAAAGCACGGGCTCAATACCGATAGTATTAAGAGATGATATCATATCAATGCTTTCATCTCTTATGGTATCAGAAAGCACGAGGTAACCTGCAAGAATATCTTCTACTTCTATATAGATCACGGTGCATCCTTCATTAAGATAATCTGTTGTTTCAGCGATAATCTCCTTTGAAACATTTATTTCACCAATGAGCTTTAAATTTCCGGCTTTTACAAGTTTTCCATTGACTTTCGCGGTAACACCTTCACCGAGAATCATTTTAAAATCTTCACATACAGCAGGTTTTTTTCCGTAACTGCGCACGACAGCTTTTCCAAGAGGATGTTCGCTCAATTGTTCGGCCGCAGCCGCGAATGAATATACTTCATCTTCTGTATATTCCGACACGGATCTTACAACGATTATTTTTGGGGTGCCATATGTAAGAGTTCCGGTTTTATCAAACGTAACCTTTGTGACTTTCGAAAGTCTTTCCAGCGCATCTCCTTCCCGAACTAAAAATCCATGTTTTGTAGCGTTTCCTATAGCTGCCATTATTGCTGTAGGAGTCGCCAATACCAGAGCGCAGGGACAAAAGACAACAAGAATTGTAACTGATCTTATTATTTCTCCTGTAACTGCCCATGTGACAGCCGCTGCTAAAAGAGCTATAACTACGATCCACGTAGCCCATCTGTCCGCAATACCGACGATTTTCGCCTTTCCTGCGTCGGCCGACTGTACCAGTTTTATCATTCGCTGTATAGAACTGTCTTCTCCAACCTTTGTCGCGCTCATTTCAAAAGCACCGAACTGATTTACTGTTCCTGAGGATACTTCATCGCCTGATGTTTTATCAACCGGGAGCGACTCTCCTGTCATTACTGCCTGGTTTATGGACGTCGACCCTGAAATGATAATTCCATCTACAGGTACTGTTTCCCCCGGCAAAACCCTGATTGTATCGCCGACTTTAACCTGTTCGGCCGGGATTATTATCTCCGAATCTTTATTGATTACTCTGGCTGTCTGAGGAGTCAGATGTACAAGTTTTTCGATTCCTGCCCTTGCCTTCGCGACAGTAAGATCCTCCAGCAGCGAACCCAGCTGCATGATAAAAGCAACTTCACCGGCAGCGAAATCCTCGCCTATACAGATCGAAGCAATGAGAGCCAACGATACCAGTACGTCAGCTTTTATATCAAAAGCAGTAATAAGTCCGATCAGCGCTTCGATTATGATAGGAATTCCGCAAAGAATGATGGCAGCCCAGGCAGCATCAAACTGCAGCGGTATCAGATCAAAAAGACTGATAATAAGAGAAAGCCCTCCTATCACAAGAAATACTATATCTTTTTTGATTCCGCCGAGTTCCATGAAATCTTCTATTTTTTCAATTATTTTTTTCATAACATGCCTCTTTCTATACCCATAGGGGTACGCCTATACTATACCCCCATGGGTATAAACTGTCAAGGCATATAAAAAGTCATCTTTTCCGGTGTTTTATATTATTGTACCTTATTTTTCTTGACAATATCGAGTATCGATATTATACTTAAAGTAGAAATATCGATACTCGATAATTGCCGTATTTAGAGCAGTAAGGAGGCGGCTGTTATGAAGAGAGAGAAAAAAGAAGTACGAAATGGTAAAGTACGCCGGGTGTTTCGAGATTACGGATATACGGAGTGTGAACGTTTTGCCGAATATCTTCATGAGATGTCGCTTAAGGGATGGCATTTCATAAAATGGAAGATGGGGCTTGTATTTGAAAAAGGCGATCCTGAGGACATTACATACTGTGTTGAAGTATTTCCAAAGGGAAGTGAAATGGATCTGAAGCCGGGTGACGAGGCTGAGGAATACGCTGAATACTGCAAAGAAGCAGGCTGGGAACTGATCGACGGAAAGAGGAGATTCTGTATTTTTCGACGCATTAAACCGGATGTGCCTCCGATCGTTACGCAGGAGGAGCGTCTTGAAAATATTCGAAAGGCGGAGAATAGAGAATTTATCTGGGGCGTGCCAATTTTTGTGTTTTTGGTGATACAATACTGGTTTGATATACTGGTGCCGTTTGGAACCAATTTTGTAAATTTGATTTTTAACCCGCCAAGGTTGTGGATCCTTCTTTGCGTAACATTGATGCTTGCCGTAAAGATTCTGAGATATGTCCAGGTACAGATTTGGGTATCCCGCGGCAGAAGGCTGCTTCAGGAAGGAAAGCTGATTTCTTATGACAGACAGCCGATTCGAAAAATGTGGGAATGGATCATTTGGATTCTGATGATGGCAGGAGCAGTGGGATTGCTTCTGTGGGGAAACATGTCGGAGGCGGTCTTGATATCAACACCTATTGCATTGATTATACTGGTTATGTATGCGGTGATTTATTGGGTGCGTCCTTCACGGGAGACAAACTGGTGGGTTCAGACCGGATTTGGATTTGGAATTATATTAATTATGATAATTGCAGTATTTGCAGTCATATTTAAAGAAAGAGAGCCTGCTGAAAACCGAGAAGTCCTTGAGCAGCTTCCGCTTACCCAGGAAGACTATCGCGAAATTGATGGGGAGCTTGACTTTGCGGAATGTGTTGTTCAGGGATCTATATTTGGAAACTATTTGTATGGAAAAGCAACTTGGATTGATGAAAATGAAAAAAGCGATACGCTTACATATCAAATTTATCGGTCTGAATTTCCATGGGTTCTTAATAAGATTTGGAAAACCCAGGCTAATTCCGGTTATTATATAAATACCAAAGAGACAGATCCTAAGCCCTGGGGAGCGCTGGAAGTGCGGAAATATACAAATTGGGGGAATTTAATTGTCTGCGCCCGGTATGAAGACGCGCTGCTGTTCTTCTTTACAGACACGCCGCCGGAAGAAGACATTACAGAATTAATTATTGAAAAACTGGATCTTGATTCATATAGAGGATCATTTGCCGGGTAATTCATAAATACGCTTGAATGAGAGGCGATCAGATGGCAAGAGAACAATTTCAGACATTGACTGAGCCGATGTATTATATCCTGCTTGCGCTGACACAGGAATGCTGCGGCGTTGATATCATGGAGCGAGTTCGGCAGATATCGGGCGGCAGGATTACGGTCGGACCGGGGACATTATACGCCATGTTGTCTAAGTTTGAGGAAAACTATGTTATAAAGAAAACTGCTGAGGAAGGCCGAAGAAAATCATACATCATTACGGAAATAGGAATGCGGATGCTTAAAGAAGAGCATGAGCGGCTGAAAACTATGATCCGTGACGCGGAAAGTTTGAAAATAAACTTTTAAACAAACACTGATGACGCGCCGGGCGCGCCGGACAGATAAAAAACGTTATAGACTATGACGCGATATGCTGCGCGTCACAGATCTATAGCGTTTTTTTTAGACAAAATTTATCCCAGCGCGACGTCGAGCGCCATCATCAGAGTGAAGCCGGCGGCAAAGGCGATTACCCCGATGTTTGAATGTTCGCCCTGCGACATTTCAGGGATAAGTTCCTCTATTACCACATAAACCATGGCGCCGGCCGCGAAACTTAACAAATATGGCAAAGCCGGAATTATCCAGGCAGAGGCAAGAATTGTGATAAAGGCGGCGGCAGGTTCTACTGCTCCTGAAAGCGCTCCGTACATAAATGCTTTTCCTTTTTTCATTCCGGAAGAATGAAGAGGTAGGGACAGGATAGCTCCCTCGGGGAAATTTTGTATCGCTATTCCAAGGGAAAGGGCGAAGGCTCCCGCGATTGAGATTTGAGCGTTTTGTGCCAATAGTCCGGCATAAACTACGCCGACAGCCATTCCTTCGGGAATATTATGAAGGGTAACGGCTAAAGTCAGCATAACAGAGCGGTTCAGCGTCGTTTTCGGACCTTCGGCTTTTTGAGCTTTCTGATGAAGATGCGGCACTGCGTGATCAAGTATGAGCAGAAAAAGTATTCCGAGCCAGAATCCTACGGCAGCCGGAACAAACGACCATGTTCCCATAGCTTCAGACTGCTCCATCGCGGGAATGATGAGGCTCCATATTGAAGCGGCGACCATTACGCCGGCGGCAAAGCCTGTCAGGGCGCGCTGAACGTTATCTTTGAGGCCTTTTTTCATGAAAAAGACGCAGGCGGAACCAAGAACAGTTCCTAAAAACGGAATTAACAATCC
>CASEDW010000096.1 GCA_949286775.1 uncultured Eubacteriales bacterium
ATCCGTCATATACATATCAGTCTGTCGTAATGACTTATCCGCTGATAGGAAATTACGGAATAGCGGATGAAGATTACGAGACGAAGACTCCGACTATAGGAGGCCTTATAGTAAGAGAATATAATGACTTTCCATCGAATTTCCGATATACAAAAACTCTTTCGGAAGTAATGGAAGAGAACCATATAGTAGGCATTTCGGGCGTCGATACAAGAAAGATAACGAGAAGCATACGTGATAAGGGCTCGAGAAGGATAATTATGACCCATGCTGA
Source organism: uncultured Eubacteriales bacterium (assembly GCA_949286775.1). GTDB lineage: Bacteria > Bacillota > Clostridia > Lachnospirales > Lachnospiraceae > Alectryocaccobium. Next base: position 275 of record CASEDW010000096.1, read on the forward strand.
TATGCCGACAGCAGAAGCTGTTGAGATAATCAAAAATACTCCCGTTCCTCATGACGCTGTATCGAAAGTCACATGCAAAAAACGCTGGTATTCGAGAACGCCGAATCCAAAATACAATGTAATAGCTATAGACTGCGGCATAAAGCTGAATATCGTGCGTTCGTTAAACAAAAGAGGCTGCAACGTTACAGTAGTTCCGATGACAATGTCGGCGGAAGAGATAATTAAAATGAAACCGGACGGAATTTTCATATCAAACGGCCCGGGAGATCCTGAGGACGTCACTCCTGTTATCAATCTTATAAAGGAGCTTCGCGGAAAATATCCGATATTCGGCATCTGTCTCGGCCATCAGATGATCGCCCTTGCGTACGGAGCAAAGACTTACAAGCTTAAATTCGGTCATCACGGCGGAAACCATCCTGTTAAGAACCTTCTTAACGGAAAGGTTGAGATCACGTCCCAGAACCATTCGTACGCTGTAGACGCAGACAGCCTTGAAGGAACTGATCTTGAAGTGACGCATGTAAATATTCTCGACAAGACGGTAGAAGGACTCAGATGCGTAAAAGACAGAGTATTTTCTGTTCAGTATCATCCGGAGAGCGCTCCGGGTCCCCAGGACAGCGCTTATCTTTTCGACCAGTTTATAGATCTTTTGAAGGAGGGAAAAAACAATGGCTAAGAGAACAGACTTAAAAAAGATACTTGTTATAGGTTCGGGACCGATTGTAATAGGCCAGGCTGCCGAGTTCGACTACGCGGGAACCCAGGCGTGTTTAGCCCTTCGCGAAGAGGGATATGAAGTAGTGCTCTGCAACTCGAATCCTGCCACTATCATGACAGACAAGACTATTGCGGACAAGATATATATGGAACCGTTGACGCTCCAGTACCTCGCGAAAATCTTAAGACATGAAAGACCTGACGCGATACTTCCGGGAATCGGCGGACAGACAGGACTTAACCTTGCGATGCAGCTGGAGAAAAAAGGCATCTTAAAAGAATGTCAGGTTGAGCTTCTCGGAACGACAAGCGAGAGTATTGAAAAGGCGGAGGACAGAGAACTTTTCAAGGAACTCTGCCAGCAGCTCGGAGAGCCGGTCATTCCGTCGGAGATCACATACGATATCGAACATGCCAAAGAAGCGGCAAAAAGGATCGGATATCCTGTAGCGCTGCGTCCGGCATTTACGCTTGGAGGAACAGGCGGCGGATTTGCCTACAACGAAGAAGAGCTTGTGGAGATAGGAGAGAAGGGATTCGCCCTTTCGCCGGTTCATCAGATCCTTGTAGAAAAAAGCGTTAAAGGATACAAGGAGATCGAGTACGAAGTAATGCGTGACGCGAACGATACCGCCATCACTATCTGTAATATGGAAAACTTCGACCCTGTCGGAATTCATACAGGAGACTCGATAGTAGTCTGTCCTTCGCAGACGCTTACAAACAAAGAGTACCATATGCTGCGCGACAGCGCCCTTAAGATCATCCGTGCCCTCAAGATACAGGGCGGATGCAACGTTCAGTTCGCTCTCGACCCTCATTCGTTCCAGTACTATCTTATCGAAGTAAATCCGCGAGTTTCGAGGAGCTCAGCGCTCGCGTCAAAAGCCAGCGGATATCCTATCGCGAGAGTATCGGCAAAGATTGCTGTAGGAATGAATCTGGACGAGATAATGCTTGCCAATACGCCGGCTTCATTTGAACCGTCCCTTGACTATGTGGTAACGAAGATGCCGCGTTTCCCGTTTGACAAGTTTACGGACGCGAACAACAGCCTTTCGACTCAGATGAAGGCGACAGGAGAGGTCATGAGCATCGGACGCACGCTGGAAGAAAGCCTTCTTAAAGCAGTGCGCTCTCTTGAAATAGGCGTTTCGCATGTTCATATGGCAAAATTTGACGACATGAGCACTGAAGATATGCTCGAATATATAAAGATAGGCACAGATGACCGCATTTACGCCATGGCGGAGCTTTTAAGACGTAAAACGGACTACGGCCAGATCGCGGACGCGACTCAGATAGATATGCTCTTTATTGAAAAATTGAGAAATATCATCCGCGAGGAAAAAGAGCTTAAGAATAATAAAGGAAATATCGAAGTCCTTAAAGACGCTAAGAAAATGGGATTTTCTGATAAGGCGATCGCATGGCTCTGGGACATGGATGAGATCGATGTCTACAATATGAGAATAGAGAACAGGATTTTCCCTATTTATAAAATGATAGACAGCTGCGCGTCGGAGTTTGAAAGCTACATACCGTATTTCTATTCGACATATGAAGATGAAAACGAGTCTATCGTTTCTGATAAGGAAAAGATAGTGGTATTAGGTTCAGGCCCTATCAGGATAGGCCAGGGCGTTGAATTCGACTACTCGACGGTTCACGCGGTAATGACGATCAAATCAGCGGGATATGAAGCCATTATAATAAACAACAACCCTGAAACGGTTTCGACAGATTATACTACAAGCGACAAACTTTATTTTGAGCCGCTTACAGTTGAAGACGTTATGAATATCATTGAGCTTGAAAAGCCGATGGGAGTTATCGCATCTCTCGGCGGTCAGACAGCCATAAATCTCGCTGAGCCTCTTATGGAGCGAGGCGTTAAGATCATCGGAACAGACTGCGAGGCCATCGACAAAGCGGAAAACAGAGATCTTTTCGAAAAACTTCTCATAGAGCTCAATATTCCGCAGCCTAAGGGACGTGCGGTCACAAATATCGAAGACGGCGTTAAAGCGGCTAAAGAAATAGGATATCCGGTTCTTGTACGCCCTTCATTTGTACTTGGCGGACGCGCGATGCAGATAGTTGCAAATGAGGAGCAGCTTCGTCATTATCTTAAGACGGCGGTTGAGATTGACGAGGACAAGCCGGTGCTCGTAGATAAATATATCAGAGGCAAAGAGGTCGAGGTGGACGCCGTATGCGACGGAAAAGATGTATTTATCCCGGGAATCATGGAGCTTGTCGAAAGAACAGGCGTACATTCGGGCGACTCGATTTCGGTTTATCCTTCCTTCAGCCTTTCACAGAAGGTAAAAGACATAATAATCGACTATACAAAAAAACTCGGACTGGGCATCGGAATAAAAGGACTTTACAATATCCAGTTCATTGTAGATAAAAATGAAAATGTCTATATCATAGAGGTAAATCCGAGATCATCGAGAACAGTGCCGTTTTTATCAAAAGCGACGGGTTATTCTCTTGCGGATATAGCTACGCTTGTTATAATAGGAAAGAGTCTTAAAGAACAGGGATTTACTGAAATTTATCCGGAGGAAAAGAAACGCTATTATGTAAAATGCCCGGCGTTCTCATTCTCAAAACTCAAAGGACTTGACGCTTATCTTTCGCCTGAAATGAAGTCGACGGGAGAGGCAATCGGATACGATGACAAGCTTAACAGAGCGCTGTTCAAAGCGCTTCAGGCGTCAGGCACAAAAGTAAAACAGTACGGAACTGTATTCGTTACTGTTGCTGACGCGGATAAAGAGGAGGCGCTCCCTCTTGTAAGAAGATTCTATAATCTCGGATTTAATATAGAGGCGACAGAAGGAACAGCTAATTTCCTTAAGAAGCACGGCATAAGAACGAGGGTTAAAGCGAAAATTACAGACGGAAATCCTGAACTTCTTGACGCTATCAGACAGGGATACATTACTTATATCATTAATACGAGAGATGTAAACAGCGACCACACGGTAGCAGACGGACATGAGATCAGACAGTGCGCTGTTGAGAACAATGTAACGGTGCTGACTGCGCTTGACACTGTAAGGGTGCTCCTCGACGTCCTCGAAGAGATGACGCTTACTGTATCAACCATAGATTCATGAGGAGAAATTTATAAGACATGAAACAGAGCAGATTTATAATCACTGAAAATACGGCGATTGCGAAAAATGTTTTCAGAATGAAGCTTAAAGGAGATACGTCGGCATTCACCGCGCCGGGTCAGTTCCTCAATATTGCCATAGAGGGATTGTACTTGAGACGTCCGATCTCTCTTTGCGACAAAACAGATGAGGAAATAACGATCATCTACAAAGTGGTAGGCAAAGGAACGGAAGCGATGTCAAAGATGCCGTGCGAAAAAGAGCTCGATATTCTCACCGGACTTGGAAACGGATATGATCTTTCGCTTTGCGGCGACGCTCCTCTTTTAATAGGAGGCGGCGTCGGAGTGCCGCCGATGTATTATCTCGCGAAAAAACTTCGTGAAATGGGAAAAGACGTGAGTGTTATCCTTGGATTTAAGACAAAAGATGAAGTCTTTTATGAAGAGGAATTCAAAGCTCTCGGATGCGGCGTTACCGTGACGACAGAGGACGGAAGCCATGGAGTTAAGGGATTTGTAACTGACGCCCTGCCCGAAAAATACAGCTATTTTTATACATGCGGACCGGAACCGATGCTTAAAGCTCTCTACAGAGCGACAGCGACATCAGGACAGTTCAGCTTTGAAGAGCGGATGGGATGCGGTTTTGGCGCATGCATGGGATGCACATGTGAAACGATCACAGGCTACAAGAGAATCTGTAAAGACGGACCTGTTTTGAAAAAGGAGGAGATCTTATGGAAAGATTAAAAGTAGATCTCTGCGGGATCACGCTGGATAATCCCGTTATTCCGGCGTCCGGAACATTCGGATACGGATATGAATTCGCGCAGCTTTATGATATAAATATTTTAGGAACATTTTCATTTAAAGGAACTACGAAAAACGAAAGATACGGCAATCCCACGCCGAGAATTTCGGAAGTTCCGTCGGGAATGCTCAACTCAGTAGGTCTTCAGAATCCGGGCGTTGAAAAAGTTATCGCAGATGAGCTTCCGAAGCTTAAGAAATGTTTCAACAAGCCGGTTATGGCTAATGTCAGCGGATTTTCTGTTGATGAATATGTATATACATGCGAAAAACTCGACAAAGAGGAGCAGGTCGGATGGCTCGAAGTAAATGTAAGCTGCCCTAACGTACACGG
>CASEDW010000097.1 GCA_949286775.1 uncultured Eubacteriales bacterium
AGCCGGCCGAACAGCGGCATTTTTATGAAAAACCATGGAAATAGCCTTGTTTTTGATATAAAATGAGATCAGATAACTAACGGACACAAGGAGGTAATCATGCATTCATTTACGTATTACACACCGACGAGAATTTATTTTGGAAAAGACACTGTTGATAATATAGCGGAATATGTAGGAAAATATTTACCTGAAAATGTAATGATAGTATACGGAGGCGGAAGCATCGTAAGAAGCGGTCTTTTAGAAAAGATTGAAAAACTGCTTTCAGACGCCGGCATAAAATATACTGAATTTGGCGGAGCAAGACCTAATCCTACGCTTGAACACGCATACGAAGGAATTAAGCTCGGAATCGAAAAGGGAGTTGATTTTATATTGGCTGTCGGCGGAGGCAGCGCCATAGATACCGCAAAAGGAATATGTCATGGCATCGCGAATCCTGATACGGATATATGGGACTACTGGATCGGCACTAAACAGGTTGAAAAAACGCTTCCTCTCGGATGCGTGCTCACGATTCCTGCTGCCGGTTCCGAAATGAGCCACTCTTCCGTTCTTACAAATATGGCGGTTCATTCAAAACGAGGACTTACAACAGATCTCAACCGTCCTCTGTTTGCAGTCATGGATCCGACTCTCACATATACACTCCCTGTTTACCAGATCGGCTGCGGAGTTACAGATATCATGATGCATACGATGGACAGATACTTTAATCCGCTTGAAAACGAACTGACGGACGCTATTGCCGAAGCGCTGCTTCGCACCGTCATCAAATTCGGAACAGTTGCGATAAAAAATTCTCACGACTATGAAGCCATGAGCGAACTTATGTGGGCGGGTTCTCTTTCCCACAACAATCTTACCGGACTCGGCGGTATCAACGATTTTGCTCCCCATCAGTTAGGTCACGAGATAACTGTAAAATACGACACGGCTCACGGCGCTTCCCTGGCGACTATATGGTCAAGCTGGGCGCGCTATGTATATGACGCGAAGCCGTCACGTTTTGCCCGATTTGCAAGAAATGTATGGGGAATAACAGAAACAGATGATAACAAAGCTGCCATTATGGGAATACAGGCAACTGAAGATTATTTCAAATCCCTCGGAATGCCGGTATGCTTCTCTGATGTGATCGGCATAAAAGACGATTCCGTATTAAAAGAAATGGCCACTGGATGTTCCCGGGGCGGAACAAGAACCATCGGTTCATTTAAAGTACTCGATGAAAATGATATTTATGAAATATATAAAATCGCCAACAGATAACGAATTACCATGAAAATGAATCAAATTATATGGTATTTATAAAGGAGTTTTATGGATAAACAGCAATATACCTGTCCTAAATGCGGCAATAACTATTATGAACATGATCAATTTCAGGCAACCGGCGGAAACTTCGCTAAACTTTTTGATGTTCAGAACAAAAAGTTTATAACCATCAGTTGTACTCGCTGCGGATATACAGAACTGTATCGTGCGCAGACAAGCACCGGATGGAATGTACTGGATTTTTTAATTGGCGGCTGAAACTAAGTAAGGGGCGGCGCATATTAAATATGCGGCACCCCTTTTAATTTACTCTATAATCAGATGCGGGCTACTCCCGATCTTCTTGCTGCTTCAGCTACTGCTTTTGCTACTGCCGGTCCGACTCTCTTGTCGAAAGCATATGGAATGATATAATCTTCGTTGAGTTCTTCATCTGAAATAAGATTTGCCAGTGCTTCCGCTGCTGCCATCTTCATTTCCTCATTGATATCAGATGCTCTTACATCAAATGTTCCTCTGAAGATTCCCGGGAACGCAAGTACGTTGTTGATCTGATTCGGGAAATCAGAACGTCCCGTTGAAACGACTCTTGCGCCGCCTGCTTTAGCATCGTCAGGGAAGATTTCCGGCGTCGGATTCGCGCACGCAAATACGATCGCGTCTTTATTCATAGTCTTAACCATCTCTGTTGTAAGAGTTCCCGGACCTGAAACACCGATAAATACGTCAGCTCCTTTGATAACATCTGCAAGAGAACCTTTTTCCATATTTCTGTTTGTCTCTTTTGACATCTCTTCTTTGATCCAGTTAAGACCTTCACGTCCTTCATAAATAGCGCCTTTACGGTCTGTCATAACGATATTCTTAACGCCGGCTGAAAGAAGAAGTTTTACTATTGAAACAGCTGCTGCTCCCGCTCCCGATGTAACAACTTTGATCTCTTCTTTTTTCTTTCCTACTACTTTGAGGGCGTTTATAAGTCCTGCCAAAGTTATAACGGCTGTACCATGCTGATCGTCATGGAAAACAGGAATATCGCATTTTTCTTTGAGTTTTCTCTCGATCTCGAAGCATCTCGGAGCAGAAATATCCTCAAGGTTGATTCCTCCGAATGATCCTGACATAAGATAAACCGCGTTTACGAACTCATCTACATCTTTTGTTTTCACACAGAGAGGGAATGCGTCTACGTCTCCGAAAGCTTTGAAGAGAACGCATTTTCCTTCCATAACAGGCATGCCTGCTTCAGGCCCGATATCTCCAAGGCCGAGAACAGCTGTACCGTCTGTAATAACAGCGCACAGATTGTGTCTTCTCGTAAGTTCATAACTCTTGTCGATGTCTTTCTGAATTTCAAGACATGGCTGAGCTACGCCGGGAGTATATGCCAAAGAAAGATCTTCTTTTGATTCAACCGGCACTCTTGATACAACTTCAATTTTACCCTTCCATTCACCATGTAATCTGAGTGATTCTTTTGCGTAATCCATTGTACTCTCCTTTTATTGCAAATTATTTTTTTAAGATTTTAAAATTCAAAACATATAAATGTTTTGTTATTTTACCCTCGATATCATAATATCCATTTAATAAAAAAAAATCAAGAAAATATCATTTCAAAAAAAGAAGACTCCGGTCAAGAGTCTTCTTTGAAATTATATATTCAGTTTCAGACAACACGTCTGATCGCGATAATAGGTCTGTAATTGATGTTGCTGCTTATGATGATACCTACTGTTTCGTTACTTGCATGTACCATCTGACCGCCGCCTATATAAAGTCCGCAGTGTCCGCTGTAACAGATGATATCACCCGGCTGCATTTCTGAATATGAAACGCTTGTCCATCCGGCTCCAGGCATCGAAGCTGAAGATCTCGGAACTGAATATCCGAATGCCGCATATACGAGATGAACAAATCCTGAACAGTCCGTTCCGTTTGTAAGGCTGTTTCCGCCCCAAACATAAGGATTGCCTACGAACTGGCACGCGTAATCAGCAATTGCCTGTCCTGCCGCGTAACTTGAGCTGTCGCCTGGTACTGACGGAGCCGGATCCGGTTCTGAGTATTCCGGTTCAGAATATTCAGGTTCTGACGGTGCCGGAGCTACATAATCAGGAGTTGAATTATCCTGCTGAACCTGATTTGCAGCTTCCTGTCTTGCTGCTTCTTCTGCCGCTGCCTGCTGTCTCGCCGCTTCTTCTGCTGCCGCCTGCTGTCTTGCCGCTTCTTCTGCCGCTGCCTGAGCTGCCAGTTCCTCCTGACGTTTCTGTTCCTCTAAAACAGCTATCTGCTCACTCTGCTGCGCGATAAGGTCGCGGTACTGATTAGCGAGGTTCTGCGCGTTTGCGAGAGCCGCGTCATAATTCGCGTTTGTAGCCTTTAAGTTTTCAAGAAGCGCTTCGAGGTTTGCCTGCTGAAGCTCCTGTTCGTTTTTCATCGCTACAAGTTCTGACTGTTCCAGCTGCTGCTGCTGCTGAAGAGCCGCAACCTGCTGAACTGTCGAAGCATATTGTTCAAGACATTCTCTGTCATATTTATACATCTTCTGAGTGTATTCAGCCTGGTTAAGAAGTTCAGTTATGTCTGACTCCTCCAAAAGAATCGTAGCCCATCCTGCGTTTCCGCCGTTTTCATAGAGATACTGGATTCTCTTTTTCATGGCTTCATACTGAACTGCTTTGTCCTCTTCCGCTGCCGCAAGATTAGCCGCTGTAACTTCCAGTTCAGCGTTCTTTGCTTCTATCTCGCCTGCCAGCGTCTCAACCTGCACCATTGTAAGGACAAGTTCCTGTCCTACGCTGTCTATCTGTCCCAGAAGGACATTTTTATCTTCCTCAAGAGTATTAATATTCTGATTTACCTGATCAAGCTCTGCCTGTGACATAGCCTGCTGATTTTTGATGTCATCTATTTCGTCTGCTGTAACAGTTGCTATACCGCAAAATGCTATTGAAAGTGCAAGAGCCGCAGCAAGTAAACGTGTTTTTCTCATTAAATCGTCTCCTGTTTTTTAAATTCGAAATAATCATGTAACAAATTCTTAACACATACTATCACAATATTAAAATTTAGGCAACCATTAAAGTATAAACTTTTTCTTAAGGATTTTCTTCTATATTATATAAAATCACCGATCCTGTCCAGCCTTCTTAATAAAAGAAGCCGTCATAAAAGACAGCTTCTAAGTATTATTTACTGGTTCGCGCCGTTTTGATTGAGCGCTATCCATTTAAGATATGCATTGATAAACGGATCGATATCTCCGTCCAGTACGTTATTTACCTGACTGCGCTCTTCGTTCGTTCTGTGATCCTTTACCATGGTATACGGCTGCATTACATACGACCTGATCTGATTTCCCCATGCGATGTCAGTTACTTCGCCGCGGATTCCCGAGAGCTTCGCCATCTGCTCTTCCTGAGCCAGCATATAAAGCTTGGCTTTCAGCATCTGCATGGCTTTATCCTTGTTCTGGAACTGGGATCTTTCGTTCTGGCATGTTACGACTATTCCCGTAGGGAAGTGGGTGATTCGAATAGCGGATGAAGTTTTATTTATATGCTGTCCGCCGGCTCCGCTCGAACGATATGTATCGATACGGATATCTTCATCTTTAATCTCGATATCGATATCATCTTCAATATCAGGCATAACGTCGCATGAGACAAACGACGTCTGACGTTTTCCATTCGCGTTAAACGGCGATATACGGACAAGTCTGTGCACGCCTTTTTCTGATTTAAGGTATCCGTAAGCATTTAATCCGTTTACCTGGAATGTAACTGATTTTACGCCCGCTTCTTCGCCCTCAAGAAAATCAAGTTCATCAATTGTGAACCCTTTTTTCTCTGCCCATCTCGTGTACATACGGTAGAGCATTCCGCACCAGTCCATAGCCTCTGTTCCGCCGGCGCCGGCGTTGAGTTTAATAATCGCGTTGCATTTGTCATACTCTCCTGACAGAAGCGTTTTTATTCTGATGGCGTCGAATTCTTCTTTGAATTTGTCGAGCATCTCTCTTATTTCAGGTATGACTGATTCGTCATTTTCCTCATACCCCATCTCGATAAGAGTTTCCATGTCTTCTTTTTCAGATACAAGTTTTTTGTATGTGTCTCTGTCGTCTTTGAGATTTCCGAGTTCCTTCATCTGCTCCTGAGCTTTTTCAGGTTCATCCCAAAATCCGGGCTCTTCCATTTTTCTTTCGAGCTCTTCGATTTTCTGCTCTTTGCTCTCAAGATCGAGAGAATCCCTGACTTCCTTTAACGGCTCGTCATATGAATTCAGCTCCGTTTTAAACTGATCAAGTTCGACCACGTAATTACCCCTCTCTAAATGATTCTTATTTTTAAATCAAGCTAATTTATTTTTTCTCATACAGCACTGTTTATATTTTTTACCGCTTCCGCAAGGACACGGATCATTCGGATATATCTTCTTTTCCGTCTTCTGAACAGGTTTTTTCTGCAGAGAATCGTCTTTATTCGTGCCTGTTACCTTCGCGACTTCTTCTCTTTCAACTTTCTGCTCAACTTTTACATGATAAAGAAGTCTGACTGTATCGTGCTGAACGCTTTCCGTCATTTCGTTAAACATATCGAAGGCTGCCATTTTGTATTCAACTCGAGGATCTCTCTGACCGTAAGCCTGCAGGCCGATTCCTTCGCGCAGTCTTTCCATGTCGTCGATATGATCCATCCATTTCTGGTCGATGACCTTAAGAAGTACGATTCGCTCAAGCTCACGAATTTTTTCTTCTTCATCGAACTGAGCTTCTTTTTCCTCGTAGAGTTTAACTGCTTCTTCTTTGATCTTCTGTTTGATCTCATTTTTGCGAAGATTTTTTATATCCTCTAATTTAACAGGTTTGATCGGTATTATCTCAAGCAATACCCTGTTAAACTCAGCGATATCCCACTCCTCAGGAGACACCTCATCGGCGAAGAACATATCCACATAGCCGTCTACAGTATCGTATGCCATCTTGAGAATAACGTCACGCATGTTTTCTCCGTCGAGCACGCGGCGTCTTTCAGCGTAAATAATCTCTCTTTGCTCATTGTTTACGATATCGTAGTCGAGAAGATTTTTACGGATACCGTAGTTGTTCGTCTCTATCTTTTTCTGCGCTTTTTCAATAGCTGACGTGAGCATTTTATGCTCGATCTGATCGCCTTCTTTTACTCCGAGAGTTTTAAATACGTTCATGAGTTTTTCAGAACCGAAAAGTCTCATGAGATCGTCTTCAAGAGAAATATAAAATCTCGATTCACCCGGATCGCCCTGACGTCCTGATCGTCCGCGCAGCTGATTGTCGATACGTCTTGACTCATGACGCTCTGTTCCTATTATCTTGAGTCCGCCGAGTTTTCTTGCCTCGTCGTCAAGCTTGATATCAGTACCACGGCCTGCCATGTTTGTTGCGATAGTAACCATGCCCGCTTCGCCGGCGTGAGAAACTATCTCCGCCTCCTGCTCATGGAATTTAGCGTTGAGTACCTGATGAGGAATTCCCTCTTTTCTGAGCATCTTGCTGAGCAACTCAGATATTTCGATAGTAATAGTACCTACAAGGACAGGCTGTCTTTTCTCGTAAGCAGCTTTTACTTCGTCGACTACGGCTTTATACTTCTCAGCTTTAGTCATATAAACGACGTCGTTGAGATCTTTTCGCTGAACCGGAACGTTTGTAGGTATTTCAACTACGTCCATTCCGTAAATATCGCGGAATTCCTGTTCTTCTGTAAGGGCAGTACCTGTCATGCCCGCTTTTTTCTCATATTTGTTGAAGAAGTTCTGGAATGTAATCGTAGCGAGAGTTTTGCTTTCGCGTTTAACCTTTACATGCTCCTTAGCTTCGATAGCCTGATGAAGACCGTCTGAATATCTTCTTCCCGGCATGATACGTCCAGTGAATTCATCGACAATCAAAATCTCATCGTCTTTAACTACATAGTCCTGATCTCTGAACATGAGGTTATGAGCTCGAAGCGCGAGTATTATATTATGCTGAATCTCAAGGTTCTCCGGATCAGAAAGGTTGTCGATATGGAAAAATTTCTCTACTTTCTTTACGCCTTCTTCCGTAAGCGTAACGATCTTATCTTTCTCATTTACGATGAAATCGCCTGTCTCAACGATCTCCTCGCCCATGATGGCAGTCATTTTCGTAACTTCGCCCGAAGCCTCTCCTCGCTCCATCTGTCTTGCGAGTATATCGCATGTTTCATACAGCTTCGTAGATTTTCCGCTCTGTCCTGAAATGATAAGCGGCGTTCTCGCCTCATCAATAAGTACAGAGTCAACCTCATCGATAATAGCGTATACAAGATCTCTCTGTACGAGCTGATTCTTGTAGACAACCATGTTGTCTCTCAGGTAATCGAATCCGTCTTCGTTATTTGTTACGTATGTTATATCGCATGCATATGCCGCGCGTCTTTCATCATGTTTCATGCTGTTAAGCACAACGCCTACTGTAAGCCCAAGGAATTCGTGCAGTTTTCCCATCCACTCGGCGTCTCGGCTTGCCAGGTAATCGTTAACTGTGATGATGTGCACGCCGCGTCCCGTAAGAGCGTTCAGATATGCAGGAAGAGTCGAAACAAGCGTTTTACCTTCACCTGTCTTCATCTCCGCGATTCTTCCCTGATGAAGAATGATTCCGCCGATAAGCTGAACTCTGTAATGTTCCATATTGAGCACGCGTTTTCCCGCTTCTCTTACAACAGCGAACGCCTCAGGAAGAAGATCATCCAGCGTCTCTCCGTTTGCGTAGCGCTTTTTAAATTCATCAGTCTTTGCTCTAAGTTCTTCGTCTGAAAGCTTCTGCATTTCAGGTCTTAAAGACTCTATCTTGTCTACTATAGGCATAATACGTTTGAGCTCACGCTGGCTGTGAGTTCCAAACAGTTTTTCAGAAAGTTTCATTATGTCCTCCAAAAAAATAATTATTTAAGGTTTTGGCTTGCCGCACTCAGTGCAGAATTTTCCTGTATTTGCGGTTCCGCATGAGCAGACCCATGTACTATCGGCAGGTTTCGGCTTGCCGCACTCCATACAGAACTTTCCTGTATTTGCGGTTCCGCATGAGCAGACCCACTCAGACACTGCTTTGCTTTGCGCGTTTGTTCCGCCTGCCTGCTGTGCCATTTTTTCCTGCGCCATTTTTTCCTGCGCCTGTCCCATGGCGTACATGCTTTGCGCGTCTATTCCGCCTGCCTGCTGTGCCATTCCAAGACCCATAAAGCCCATCATAGCGCCGTTAGGATTTCCGGCAGCCGTCATCATGGCTTCAGCCTGGGCGTCCACAATAGCCGCTCCGGCCATAGTCGCGTTTTTATAAATAGCTTTTCTCTGAGCTTCTTTGAGAAGTTCAGCGTCTTCCTCTGAAAGAGTGATAGGATTCAGCGCGACTGATACTACGGAAAGCCCTCTCGTTTTGCTCCATTTCTGAGTGAGCGCTTCATTCATGGCCTCAGTCAGCTCCTCAGCATGAGCCGGAAGCTCGCTCGGCCTTATCTGCAATGCTGAAATCTTCGCAAACGCCTGCTGCAGAGAACTTATAAATTCAGTCTTCAGCTGATTTTCTATTTCATCCCTCGTGAACTCTTCTGTCACATTTCCGCAGACATTTGTATAAAACAGAAGCGGATCAGTTATCTTGAAAGAATATACGCCGCTGCATCTGACAGACAGATCGATATCAAAGTTAGCGTTTCTGTCTACAATCCTGAACGGTATCGGATTTGGCGTTCCGAATTTATTATCCATAAGCTCTTTAAGATTAAAATAATAAACTCTCTGATCCTTTCCCGTATCCGCTCCATATGTAAATCTTCTTCCGATTGTCTTAAATGTATCCAGGATTCCTTTGCCCAGTTCTCCTGTGAAAAGACTCGGCTCTGAAGACGTATCATATGTGAATTCGCCCGGTTCGGCGCAAAACTCAACCACTTTTCCCTGCTCGACGATGATCATACACTGTCCGTCGGCAACAGCGATTCCGCTGCCGTTTGAAATAATATTGTCGTTTCCGCGTGTATTTGATGATCTTCTGCTCGTCTGTTTCTGACCTTTTCTCATCAATGTATTTTTATCCAGAGCCTCGCAATAAAAGAACTCTTTCCACTGATCGGCTAATGTTCCGCCCGCGGCTCCTGAAATAGCTTTAATAAGTCCCATTCATATCTCCTTTAAATACAGCTTATTTTACGCTATAGATAGTTTATTATACTTCTTATTGTCTTTCAGTTCAAGAATTTGTTTTACACAAAACAATAGCAGGAAACTTCCGTTTTTAGAAATTTCCTGCTTATTTTACCAGTTAAATATGAATTTTTTTTGACGACGCAATCGCCAGCGCTCCAGGTCCGATGTGACACGAAACGCTCAGTGAAAGAGGATCGACAACTATATCATGGCCCGGAAAAGCGGCGTCAACTTCCTTCTTAAACTCTTCCGCCGCCGCGCGGTCATAAGTATAAGCGATCTCAAGATGCACGTCGCTGGCGTCAGGCGATCCGAATCTGCTCGCGCAGTCAGAAGCCATCTGATGTATCATCGTAGTCTTTGCCTGTTTTACAGTACGCGCTTTTGAAAAAGCGTCCAGTTTCTTTCCCTGAATCTGAAGTACAGGTTTTAATTTTAACAGAGAGCCTATTGCCGCGGCAGCAGGTGTGATACGGCCGCCTTTTTTCAGATAGTAAAGCGTATCAAGCATGATATAAATGCTTGAATCCATTTTCGCTTCCATAAGAACATCATATATTTTCTGAGCGTCATATCCGGCCTTTACCATCTCCATAGCGTCAAAAACAGACTGTTTCTGAGTTACGGAAATTCTCTGATTGTCAACAACCCATACTTTTCCCTCGTAACCGTCATTCGCCACCATCTGCGCGATCGAACATGTTCCGGAAAGTCCGCTTGACATAGGAATATGAATAAGTTGATCATATTCTTTCAACACTTCGTCCCAAATATCCATGAAATCTCCGGGACTCGGCGCCGACGTCTTTATGTCTGCTTTTCCATTTAATTTTTCATAAAATTCTTCCTGGGATAATGTTATATCTTCCAGGTAAAGTTTATCATCAATATAAAAAGGCATTGGCATGACTCTTATGCCAAGTTCTTTGCTCTCAGCCTGCGTTATTCCGCTGTTGCTGTCCGTAACAATACCAATTTTTGCCATAAGTCCCCTTTTATTTCTGTTCAAGAAAATCGTTAAGCTGCGCTACAAGAGTATCCGCATCTATACCATGAACCATGCATGCTTCATCAAGAGTCTCAAACTGATGTGACGGGCATCCGATGCAATGCATTCCGGCTCTCATAAGTATAGCCGCAAGATTCATATCAATCTGTAAGATTTCTCCCATTGTCATATCTTTAGTAACTTTAGCCATTTTTATTCCTCCTGATAAATCTGCGTTTGACCGCAGATATTCTTTTTTTAGATTTATGATATGATGTTGGTGTCAAAAGCCCCCAACTTATTATACCTACGGATTGCTTCATACTTCGCACTCCCGCAATCCTGGTATCGTTATATTATAATACGAAATATCCCGCCATGCAACATAATTATACTGCACGCATGTCACGGCTGAATTCAAATCTCTTGAGTTACAGGCTATTAAAATTGTTCTCTTTTATAGATTGTTTCCATTTGTTAACGGATATTTCATCAATAAATCCTGCCGACGCTCCTTTAAACAATACGCTGTATGTCGCCCCGTCGCAGGCGAAACGCGCCGCGTCATATATATTGTCATTTTCCAGAATTTTATATATAAACAGCGCGACCATGCAATCTCCGGCTCCTGTCGTATCAACGGGATTAACGTTTATCGCATTTATCCATCCCTCATACTCGTCGGATAAAATATAGACTCCTCTGTCTCCGCATTTAATGATCACATTTTTGCATCCAAAGTTTCTATATATTCGAGCATTTGTCTCTGCACTATCCTCATTGTTCATAAGACGTGCGTCAAAAAGGCTCGGAAGAAAATAATCTATATATGGAAGAAAGTCTTTGATTCCGTTAATCCCAAGCCCCAACTTATCATTGGCAAGATCGGCAAATACAGGAATTTTTCTTCTTTTTGCCTCTTTGAGAAGCTTCAGCAGACTGCCGTCTTTTTCAATATTAGGTTCCGTAAAAAGACTCGCAATCGAAACGGCTCTGACCCTGTTGTCTAAAATGTTTTTTATATCGCCTGTCGTCAGTTCGCAGTATGCTCCCTTTACCGAAAATACAGTTCTGTCTCCTTTTTCATCCAGGAGAATGAGAGAAGTGCCCGTCGGAAAATCTTCCTTTACAATAAGTCTGTCTGTATTTACTTTTCTTCTTATTAATTCGCTTCGTATAATATCGGCGTTTTTATCATTGCCGACTGCCGAAACCAGTTGAACATCCGCTCCCGCATCGGCAAGCCTGACCGACTGATTTAACGCGTCGCCTCCCACACTGAAAATTATGGAATCTATACGCTGCTTTTCTTTCCACTGTGTATTCTTATTTATTTTTCCGGCGGTGATATCCAGCACCGCCGAACCGATACATAATATCCGATTATTATCCATGTACAAATCATCAATCAATAATCATTTTCGCGCCGCCGTATATTCCGGCAAGATTACCGAGTTCAGCGATACAAAATTCAGTGTTCGCCGATGCATGGAAAGCATACTTTTTATAATATTCTTTTATTGTATTAATAAGCAATTCCCCTGCTTTCGACATGCCGCCGCCTATAACAACCGCTTCCGGATTTAAAACACAGCATATCGAGGCAATTGATTTACCCAGCAGTCTGCCTACCTCATCTACTATTGTTAAAGCGACGCTGTCGCCTTCTTTCGCCTTGTCAAAAATAACTTTCGAAGAAATATTATCAGAATCCCTGAGAGTTGTTTTACAATCGGGGTTTGCTGCCAGATACCTCTTAGCCACCCTGACGATACCGTTTGCCGAAGCATACTGCTCAAGGCATCCCTTTTTACCGCAGCCGCAAGGTTCTGTTTCATCATCTGATACGGGAATGTGTCCGATTTCTCCTGCCGCTCCGTTCGCGCCGGCCAAAATTTTTCCATTTATTATAATGCCTCCGCCGACTCCCGTTCCCAACGTTATAAGTACAAGATCTTTATGGCCTTTTCCGCCGCCTTTCCACATCTCTCCAAGCGCCGCGACATTTGCGTCATTTCCTGCTCTGACTTTAATTTTTCCCATCGCGTCGCTTAATATCTCTTCTATATTAATAACTCCCCATCCAAGATTCACACATTTTAAAACAGTGCCGTCTTCGGTGACTGGCCCCGGCACTCCGAGTCCGATTCCCTCTATATCATCGATTGAAAGATTTCTTTTGGCAAGCTCATCTTCTATCGATTGTTTAATATCACCGATTATATATTTTCCGTTATCAGCAGTTCTTGTCGGGATCTCCCACGTATCAATTAATTCTCCCTCTGTCGCGAAAAATCCGATCTTAATAGTTGTTCCGCCGATATCTACTCCAAACGCATATTTCTTCATTTTTCCCTCTTTCTGACGCGCTTAATACGTCAATATTCCTTACCTGAAATCAATTTTTATACGCTTAAATATAACATAATCAGAGCAAAGCTACAATTGTATTCTGCCTGCTATTCAAGATCGTGTATCAATTTTCTAAAATCTGCTCGCTAAAAATAAAAAGACTTAAAAACCCCTGTATTTCCAAGGATTTTTAAGCCTAATCTGATGAAGCACCGGGGACTCGAACCCCGGACAACTTGATTAAAAGTCAAGTGCTCTACCACCTGAGCTAGTGCTCCAAAAAAGAGTGCCCAGTTCCGGAATCGAACCAGAGACACGAGGATTTTCAGTCCTCTGCTCTACCAACTGAGCTAACTGGGCACAAAATAGCGGGAACAGGATTTGAACCTGTGACCTTCGGGTTATGAGCCCGACGAGCTTCCGGACTGCTCCATCCCGCGATATAAATTTTTTGCATTTGCAAAATGGATGGTGGTGGATTCGAACCACCGAAGGCGTTGCCAGCAGATTTACAGTCTGTCCCCTTTGGCCACTCGGGAAACCATCCATA
>CASEDW010000098.1 GCA_949286775.1 uncultured Eubacteriales bacterium
CCCATATAGCGGTTTCTTCCGGCTACATAGTCCACAGTGCAGCCGACTTCTCTTGTTGCAAGCGGGATCTCATATGCTCCGTCAATGTATTCTTCTACCTTGAGGATTGTCTCCTCGTCCATCTTTTCGCCGCTGCTGTTAAGCAGTTTTATTCCGTTGTCATAATACGGATTATGTGATGCACTGATTACGATTCCGCAGTCAAAGTCGTCAACTTTTGTGATATAAGCCACTGACGGAGTTGTCGTCACATGCATGATGTAAGCGTCAGCCCCTGATGCCATAAGTCCTGTACAGAGCGCGTATTCAAACATGTAGGATGAACGCCTTGTGTCTTTTCCGATAACTACTTTTGCTTTTCTGTTCTGCTTCGCGCCGTAATACCATCCGAGAAAGCGTCCGATCTTAACGGCATGTTCGTATGTAAGAGTTTTATTGGCTTCTCCTCTGAAACCGTCAGTTCCAAAATATTTTCCCATGATTTCCTCTTTCCGGCGCACTTGCTGCGCCAATAATGGTAGATTTGGAAGTTCACTTCCAAACTCAATCCTCTTTTTTCCTTATTATAGTCCCGTCATTTTTATGGATACTGTTTTCAGGCAGCACGCCTCTGACACAGCTGGTGGGATATATATTGCAGTATTTTCCGATAACTGTGCCCGGATTTAATACGGAATTGCATCCGACTTCGACGTAATCTCCGAGCATGGCTCCGAACTTCTTTAATCCTGTTTCGATATTCCCGCCATCCGCGTGAACAATGACATTTTTTTTGTCAGACTTTACATTTGAAGTTATCGAGCCCGCTCCCATATGAGAATAATAGCCTAAGATCGAATCGCCCACATAATTATAGTGCGGTGTCTGAACATGATCAAACAGGATTACATTTTTCAGCTCGCATGAATTGCCGACAACGCAGTTTGCTCCGATAAGCGCTGATCCTCTGATAAATGCGCAGTGGCGCACTTCCGTCTCCGGCCCGATAATGCATGGCTCTCCGATATATGCCGACGGAAAAATTTTCGCGCTCTTATGTATCCAGACATGTTCGGATACTTCTTCATATTCATCGCCAAGATCAGGCCCTATAGACAAAATAAGATCTTTTATGCCTTTAAGCGCCTCCCAGGGATAAGTGAACTTCATCAGATAGTCTTTTGCCATCGTATGATCGAGGTCATATAAATCGCTGATTTTATACATAAAAATTCTCCAATTCTAACATCCGATACTCTAAATTATTGAGTATTGTAATACTTTTCCGTTCTAATTTCAATAAAAATGGAGTATATGAAATTGACGTTCTCTGTCAACTTTACTATATTTAGTTCACTATAAAATATTTCACAACAAAATCCCCTTCCCGCACATCTAATGAGTGTATATACAAACGAGTTCCGGACTCAGAGAACTGTAATTAGCGCGAGGTTAAATTATGCTTATTTTTTTAGTACGAAAAGCCCGAAAACATGATAAAAACGCGTTTCAAAAACTCATGGCCCAAATGGCGCAGCCCCTGTACAAGACCGCAAAGGCAATCCTCAAGAATGACGACGACGTTGCCGACGCGATGCAGG
Source organism: uncultured Eubacteriales bacterium (assembly GCA_949286775.1). Lineage (GTDB taxonomy): Bacteria > Bacillota > Clostridia > Lachnospirales > Lachnospiraceae > Alectryocaccobium. Next base: position 1,581 of record CASEDW010000098.1, read on the forward strand.
AAACGGCGCTTAACTGCTGGGAAAAGATAGACACTCTCAAAAACGACAAGTATTTCAAGACCTGGCTTACGCGCATACTGATCAACAACTGTTACATGATATGCCGCCAGCGTTCTAAAATGGCTGAAGTCGAAGCCATCCCCGAAATTTGGTCTAATGATTACGGTTTCGCGAACGCCGAGTGGAAAATGTTTTTAGATTGTCTCGATGAAAAAAGCCGTCTTGTGATAATGCTTTACTATGTTCAGGGCTACAAAACGCGGGAGATCGCGGAAATCTTAAATGAAAACGAAAACACAATACGAGGCAGACTTCATGTCGCGAGAAAAAGACTTAAAGCGCAATACGAAAAAGAAGACATGTATGGCTGCTCCTTTTCAAAAAAAAATGTAAACCTTAATTTATGCGAAAACAAATGACCGAAAGGATCTGTATTATGGATAAATTTGATAAAATAATTAATGAATTAAAAAAAGATATAAAAATTCCGGATACAGTTATGTCAAAATACACCGGCACGCTTTCTTCTGTTTCCGAGAATTCTGATACTGCTGATACCTCCGCTCACAGACGAATAAACAAAAAACGTTTTATTCCGGCCGTCGCCTTAATCGCTGCCATAACCGGAGCCGTAACGGTAAGCGCGGCGACGTATTCGCAGTGGAGTA
>CASEDW010000099.1 GCA_949286775.1 uncultured Eubacteriales bacterium
CGAATCTGAAAAATGCTCCGTAATATAATTAGCCACGCTGCCAATGCCGAAGAAATAATCGACTCCGCCCTCAAAAGCCATCTTAAATCCGTTTTTGATTCTTTTGCTGAAACTTATGGACGGATCGGTATTTTCATCCGGCAGCCATACATAGTCCATCTCTTCGTTTAAAAGCGAAGGAACAAGGCCTGTCATATATGGAAGGGGCGCGCCGCCGTAAAGGATCCTGTCTTTTGACTTTGTATTAAAATCCTTATCTTTTTTTCCTGTCGCCAGCATCATAATAGAAAAAACATTATGTTTATACGTATCGAGCATTTCTCTGGAATACGGCGCGAGTTTAATAGGACGGAATCCGCCCTCCCACGTAGTTTCTATCCAAATGATAGGCTCGGACGGAAGCATTTCGGCATTCTTTGCCAAAAGCACGTCGGCATAATCCTCGTATTTTGTCATCGGGAAAAATCTTCGGAACTCGTCAATATCCTCAAATTTTCTGTCTCCGAACATACGCTTTCCAAGACCTGATTTTGAAAACAGTTCGATCTGCTCCTTCATCAGACGATTCTGTATAAACATATAGTCTTTTATATTCATACTAAGAAAGCCGCAGTATTCTTCCCAAAGCTGCTCGGAAGAATATGCTTTTAACTTTTCACGAAAATCCATACTACATCTTTCCTTTAAAATCATTTATACAGGCTCTGATACCGCCTATATCAGGTATCAGGAATCTTGTTCTATGTCTGTATTCTTCATAACCGGACAAAATCGCCGGAAAAACAACAATATCCTCAAAGGCCGCGAGGGCGATATTTAAAACAGTATATGTAACAGCCGCTGTAAGACTCAGTCCCATAAAATACAGGCAGGCCATCAGAAACGCGAACCAAAGCACTCCCGGATGGCGGCAGAGCGCGTACATTTTTTTCGTATAAACAGAACGTTTTGTACCGGGGCTTAAATAACCCTCTTCGACAGAAAACGATCCGAACAAAGAGTAAAGCATCAAAATTAGAAAAACAACGGCGAATACAGCCGCGAATACAACTCCCGTGACTGACGTATGTACGCTGCCGTTTAGACACTGATATATGACAGAGATCAATAAGAGGGCGCTTCCTATCCAAAAAGATATTTTGAAAGCTTTTCCAAAATCAAGCATATCGTTAAGATCACTTAAAACAAATAGAGCAAAAGCTATGATTCCAACCCAAAACATAAAATCCCCCAAATGAAAACTATCCTCTAATAATATTACATTTTTATTAAGTTTTTGCAATGAAAATATTAAAAAAAGTCAATATATCCAAAATAATATAATTAAATTCAGTCACTATGTTATAATCATTATTATAATAAATTACAGATAATTCGCAAGTCAAAATTGCCGGTATAACCGTCCTGCTTTTTATTGACATTGCTCTTGTTATTTTAACGTGCTATAATCACATAGACGTCACACGGACGTCCGTAAAACTACGAATTGCTTTCAAAGCAAAGGAATGGAGTTTAATATGTCACTATATTCAGTAGTTGTTCCTGTATACAATTCGGAACACACTTTAAAGGAACTTTATACGAGACTTGAAAAAGTTTTCAGGGAAACCATAAAAGAGCCTTTCGAACTCATACTTGTGGACGACGGTTCAAAAGACCGCTCTTATGAAGTGATGACCGAACTTCGCAATAATGATCACCGTGTCAAGATCGTTCAGATGGCGCGAAATTTCGGACAGCATCCTGCTCTTTTATGCGGTTTTTCAATTGCTAAGGGCGATTTTATCGTCACTATGGACGACGATCTTCAGCATCCTCCCGAGGAACTTCCAAAACTCGTAAACGTAATGAGGCAGCGCGACGACGTCGATGCCATAATCGCCAGCTATGAGGGCAGAAAACACAATCCTATAAGAAGACTCGGAACAAAAGTTTCAGTCTGGGCTACTTCAAAAATGCTCGGCAAAGATCCGAATCTTCAGATTACAAGTTTCCGCCTGATAAGACGTTTTCTGGTCGAGGCCATGGTAAAGACCACAACTCATCTTCCCCAGATCGGCAACCTTCTTATCCAGACGTCAAACAGGATAATAAACGTTCCTATACATCATGCCGAGCGTGCCTACGGTCATTCGGGATATTCCTTTAAGAGACTTATGAAGGATCTGATCTACGATATAACATCCCATACAGCTTTTCCTCTTATCGTAGTGAGAAATTTAGGTATCGCGAGCTTTCTTGTTAGTCTTGTGATGGCTATCGTATTCCTAGTACGTTTCTTTTTATATGGAACGTCAGTCGAAGGCTGGACGTCTACGATGCTCGTACTGCTTGCCTTCTTCGGAATAACGCTGTTGTCCATAGGAATAATCGGAACTTATCTTATGAATATTCTTAACGAATCAAAGAAACTGCCAAGATATGTTGTAAGACGTAAGGAAACAGATGATGATGAAAACTGAAATCGGAGGCTATCTCGAATTAGAAGAAATGACAGGTCAGGAGTACTATCCTGACCTTTACAAGGTAAATCTCGGACGCACTGCTCTTATGTGGCTGATCGAATCCAGGAAATGCGATAAAATTTATCTGCCGTATTTCTTATGTGATTCGGTAATTTCAGCATGTGAAAAAACAGGCGTTCAGACAGAGTTTTACTATCTAAATGAAAATCTGGAACCGATGCTTGACATTGATTCTCCATTGACCGACGGATCATGGCTGTATCTCGTCAACTATTACGGACAGCTTACCGATACTCTTATTGAGTCATACAGGGAATCCTACGGTCAGATAATCGTAGATCACACCCATTCATTTTTCCAGCGTCCGGTAAAAGGAGTCGATACCCTTTACTCCTGCAGAAAATTCTTTGGTCTGAGCGACGGCGCCTATCTGTATACCGAAGCAAAACTTACAAAAAACAAGCCGTTGGACCGTTCAAATGAAAGAATGACTCATATTTTAGGCCGTTACGAAGTCGACGCAGGCACATTTTATAAAAAGATGCTGGACAACGCCTCTACTTATCATGATATGGAAATCCGAAAAATGTCCCGTCTGACTGAAAATCTTCTTCGCGGAATCGATTATGATCGGGCGCGTGACAGAAGAAATAACAATTATCTGCTTTTACGGAAATTACTGCCGTCTGATAATCCGTTCACCAGAATTATTCCGGATGCGCCTTTCGCTTATCCGTTTTACTGTGAAAACGGACCGCAGCTTAGAAAGGAACTCGCGGCTAAAAAGATATTTGTTCCGACAAACTGGTCAAATGTCATTTCATCTATGGACGCCGATACCCTTGAATATCAGTGGGCTTCAAATATCCTTCCTCTTCCAATTGACCAGCGGTACGGAAAAGAGGAAATGATATATATGGCTGATATTTTAAAAGAACTTTTAATGAATATTTAAATGATTTTAGAGAGGACACTATCGTGAACCAACATCGTGTTTTAATACTCGGATCCCTCGGCGAGTTTGTTCAGCTCGTTCAAAAAGCAAAGGCGCGGGGATACTACACTATAGTCTGCGACGGATATGAAGACGGTCCTGCGCGCAAATTTTGCGACGAAGATTTTGTGATTCCTGTTACGGATATAGATAAAATCGCTCATCTGTGCAAAGAAAAAAATGTTGACGGAATCATTACCTCATTTTCCGATCTTTTGGCTGAATGCATGGTTAAAATCGCAGATAAAGCGAATTTATCCTGCTATTTAAAACCTGATCAGCTTAAATATTACCGGGACAAATCGGCGACAAGAGAACTTCTGAAAAAACTCAATCTTCCTACGCCGGGATTTAAGAAGATAAACAAGCAGGATCAGATAACTCCGGAGATGATTTCAGAACTTTCATTTCCTCTGATAACGAAACCGATGGATAAATACGGTTCAAGAGGAATTTATGTTGCCAATAATATCGATGAATTAAACGAATTCGCGAAAAAGACCGCAAAATATACTGATCTTTGCGAAATACTCGTCGAAGAATACAACCCGGGATATGAATTCAACATGATGACTTATGTTCTCGACGGAAAGGTCAATATCATAAGTATAGCCGACAGAGAAAAAACGCAGATCGCCCATGGTGAAATACCTATAAGTACGAGAAACGTCTATCCTTCCCGGCTTTTAAACCATGTAGCAGCCCCCGCCAAAGAGCTTCTTCAAAAATATATAGAAGCCACAGGACAGACAGACGGAGCTCTTTCGATGCAGTTTTTCTGGAATCCGGGAAAAGGCATTCAGGTCTGCGAGATTGCGGCGCGTTACTTCGGATATGAACATGAGCTCACCGATATGGTATTTGGATTTAATATGGAAGACCTTCTCCTTAATTATCTCTATGACAGAGAGGCCCTTAACAAAATGCTGCTGGAGCACAAATATGACAAACCAAAGTCTTACGGAGCAGTACTCTATTTTCAGGGAAAACTCATGACGATAGCAAATCAGCGCCGTACTTTTGAACTTGCGAAGCACCCGGCCGTTTGCAAACCATGGATTTTCTACAATGAGGGCGAAACTATTATCGAGCATGGTCCGAATCCCTATGCTGCCCTTTACTATATTGAGGCGCCTTCAAGAAAAGAACTTGATGAAATAACAGATTATTTCTATGACAACATATCCATAACAACATCAGACGGCGAAGAAATTCTTTATAAAAATAAGATTCCTTCTTACCCCGAATAAAAAATATGAGTCAAGGGACAAATGGTCACAAATCGGATGCTTGCATACGATTTTGTGTCTATGAGGACCGCCAAAACATGAGGATGCAGCCATTTTTGTAAAAAAATGAGCGGAATCCGAATGTTTTTAGTGATTTCGGGAGTGCGTAGCACGTAGAAATCACGGCTGACTCATAAAAAGTTCCATTTGTCGGGCA
>CASEDW010000100.1 GCA_949286775.1 uncultured Eubacteriales bacterium
AACTATGCTTTCTGAAGGATTAAGTTATATGCTCAGATATCCTCACATGGTTATTATACCTGGTATTGTACTGGCTCTTGCGGCGTTGTTTATCAGTTCTCTCGGAGACTGCCTGCGTGATGCGATGGATCCGAAGTTAAAGGGAAGAGCATAAGGGGGTTCTTATATGAATGAAAAGTTACTCGAGATAAAAGACTACAGCGTCACATATACGACAGACAAAGTAGAGGCACATGCTGTAAATCATATCAATCTTTCGTTAAATAAAGGAGAAGTGCTCGGGCTTGTAGGAGAAACAGGCGCAGGAAAAACTACTACAGCTCTTTCAATTATAGGACTTTTGCCCAAATACGGAGTTAAGACAAGCGGCGAGATCATCTTTAACGGACAGGATCTTACCAAAATCAAAGAAAAAGAATACCGTAAGATCAGAGGAAATGATATTTCGATGATCTTTCAGGATCCTATGACAAGTCTTAATCCTGTCTTTAAAGTAGGAGATCAGATTGCTGATGTTATTAAAGCTCACAATCCTAAAATGGATCAGTTTGACGTTACGGCAAGAGTAAATGAGATCATGCAAATGGTAGGAATTCCTCCGGAAAGAAAGGAAGAATACCCGCATCAGTTTTCAGGCGGAATGAGACAGCGTATCGTTATTGCTATCGCGATCGCATGTAATCCGCATCTGCTTCTTGCGGACGAGCCGACGACTGCCCTTGATGTTACTATTCAGGCGCAGGTTATCAATATGATGAGAGAACTTCAGAATAAACTTCAGACATCAATCATTCTGATTACTCATGACCTGGGTATAGTTGCCAACTTCTGCGATAAAGTAGCTATCATGTATGCCGGAGAAATTATCGAGAGCGGAACACTGGAAGATATCTTTGACAGATCCCTTCCGCATCATCCGTATACGATCGGTCTTTTTGAATCGATCCCGAATATAAACGAAAAAACAGACAGGCTGAAACCGATTAAGGGTCTGACTCCTCATCCGTCAGAACTTCCGGAGGGATGTAAATTCCATCCGAGATGTCCGAAATGTATGGATGTATGTAAAGCCGGAGCAAACCCTGAACTTTATGTAGATGGTACACATTGTATTCAATGCCATTTATTCAATAATAATTAAAGGAGAGTAAGTATGGCAGAAGAAAAAGTAATGATAGAAGCCAAAAATCTTATGAAATATTTCGACACGCCCAGAGGAAAACTCCATGCTGTCGATGATATTTCCTTTAAAATCAACAAAGGAAAAACATTAGGAGTTGTTGGCGAGTCGGGATGCGGAAAATCAACGCTTGGAAGGACGCTTATTCACTTGCTTGAATCTACCGGCGGTCAGATTTTCTTCGACGGAAAAGATATTACCAACGCAACCGGAAAAGAAATATTGGAATTGCGCAAACAAATGCAGATAATATTTCAGGATCCGTTTTCGTCAATAGACCCGAGAATGACTGTTTCACAGATTATTGAGGAACCGTTTATTATTCATAAGACATATAAGTCAAAAGAAGAACGAGAGAAAAGAGTTCTTGAACTTATGAGAACCGTAGGTCTGGATGAAAGATATGTAAATACATATCCTCATGAGCTTGACGGAGGACGTCGTCAGCGAATCGGAATAGCACGTGCCATTGCTCTTAATCCGAGTTTTATTGTATGCGACGAGCCGGTTTCGGCACTTGACGTATCAATTCAGGCGCAGATTCTCAACCTTCTGATGGATTTGAAAGATGATCGTGGATTTACATATATGTTCATCACTCATGATCTTTCTGTTGTAAAACATATCAGCGACGAGATACTTGTTCTCTATCTTGGAAAGATGGTAGAGAAAACGACGTCAGACAGACTGTTTGAAAATCCTATTCATCCTTATACAAGAGCTCTGCTTTCGGCAATACCTGTTCCGGAGCTTTCATACAAAGGCAAAAATGCCACTGTAATGAAAGGCGAGGTAACTTCTCCTATCGATCCGCCGCCGGGATGTAGATTTGCAGCGAGATGCCCGATTGCAACGGACAGATGCAGAAAAGAAATTCCTGAGTTCAGAGAAGTTGAAGAGAACCATTTTGTAGCATGCCATTATTGTGACGGAAGCGCATATAACGGCATTAATGATCAATACAGAAAGGACGCGAAAGGGGACGAATGCATAGATGTAAATGTCGTGTTCTGATTGTCACGGGAATTATCACATCGGAACATGATCCCAAGATGAACGCGATGCTTCGCAGAACCTTAGAATCAACCGGAAGATTTGAAGTTAAGATCACAGAAGCTTTTAAAGGCGCTACGGCTGAAACATTGGAAGACTTTGATCTTATCCTGTTGAATTACGATGGAAAAAAAGATGTTCATTCGCCGTATATTCCTCTGGGCGATACGGCGGTAAAAACCATTTGCGATTTTGTGGCAAATGGCGGCGGCATTGTATTTTATCATTCGGCTGCTATTTCGCAGGAGGAGCTTTACCCGAGAGAGTTTATAAAAATGACCGGGGTCGATTTCAAAGTGTTAGGAAGCGCGAGAAAAAATCCGAAACTTGCATTTCGTGTTGATACTGTCGAAAATACAAAATTCAGTGAAGGAATGCCGCCGTACTGGTATACGGCGCAGGACGATCTGTTTGTAAATCTTGACTGGCTGAAAGACACAAATGTAGATGTGATCGCAACTGTTATGGATGAAGAATCAGACTATGATCCGCGCATGATGCAGAAGCATCTGGCAAGAGATTATGAGGGAGTGGATTTAACGGCGCTTCCGAATATTAATAAACCAAATCCGGTTATTTGGACAAATACTTACGGAAAAGGCAGGGTATTTGTCACGGCTATCGGACATGGCGCGGATACCATAAAAAGACCTGCATTCTGCTGCCTGCTCGCGCGAGGATGCGAGTGGGCATGCAGCGGAGAAATTACTATTCCTTACCCTGATATTCAGGAAGAGAGAAGATTTGCGGCATGGCCGTATTATGACAATGTTTCATATGCGAAAGTGGCTGAAATCATGGAAGGAATTTAAACCCAAAAACGGAGGGAAATGAAGTGAAAAAATTATTAGCTGTTTCATTTGGAAGAAAAGGCGGCAACTGCGATATTATCGCGAAAATGGCGCTTGCTGCAGCAAAAAAAGAGGATGTTGAAATTGAGTTCATCAACACCTGCAACATGAAAATCGACCGCTGCACAGGCTGCGGAGCATGTGACAAGGTCAGAGAACGAGGCGGAATGTCATTATGCATATTCAAAGATGATTTTATCTTTGTACGTGAGAAAATCATGGATGCGGACGCGCTTCTTGTAGTTGTTCCGGTTTATTCTGTAGCTCCGGTAGGACAGTTTAAGAACCTGGTAGACAGAATGGGCGCTTCCCACGACAGAGCTGCGCTTCTTGCTGAAAACGAAAGAAGAAGAGCTCTCGGATGGAGCGAAGACAAGATGCTCGATCCTCGAGTATTTAAGAACAGACCGTTCGCATGCGTATCTGTAGGCGGCGCAAGAACTCCGGGCTGGACGTCCCTTGGTGTTCCGACACTTCATCTTTTAGGCGTATCAAATCAGATGATTCCTATAGACGCTATCGACGCATACGGAATGGGAGACAGAGTTCATCCGATGCTCGATGAGAAATTCTCAGACAGAATTTACAGACTTGGAAAGAATCTGGCGAAAGCGCTTCATACACCTGAAGATCAGATCACGTGGATGGGCGATGAAGAGGGATATTGCCCGACATGTCACGGAAGAACGATCACTATCAGAGATAAAAATCATGTAGAGTGTACTGTCTGCGGTTCAAGAGGAACACTTACAGTTGAAAACGGCGAGATTAAGATTTCATTTACACCGGAGGAGATAGCGCGTTCAAGATATCACATCGGCGGACTTGATGAACATCATAAAGAGATCGATTCTATGATGGAAGGCGTTCATAAAGTTCTTGCTGAGCGCGGAGACGAAATTCCGGAACTTATGAAAGCAATAGAAGGAATTACAGAAACTGTACCTGAGAAA
>CASEDW010000101.1 GCA_949286775.1 uncultured Eubacteriales bacterium
GGCTGAAGCGTTTTGTTTGTGCATTGCACAGCTTCATCAGCTGAGGACTTCACATAAGCGCTCGTAAGAGCGTTGCCTAATTCGTGACGGAGCATTTTGATGGATTCAGGAGGGATAACATCGGAATTAAACATATTTCCGCTGCCTGAAATTTTCTCATACATATCAAGTATAATATTTTTGTTCATCGCCTCTGCAACAAGATAATTACACAGTTCAAAAAGCATCTGTACAGAAAGCTTTAATTTGTGAAAAGAGATCAGAGGTATATTTTCATACGCGAGCATCATTTCGGGTGAGCGGATCAGCTTTTCGAAAGAAGCCTGTGAATGAATTCTTTCGAGATTTTCATCTATATCCGTGTCCCGGAGCTTGACTTCGCCGGCCATTATGGCTCCTATATACTGGCTATCTACGATGATCGGGATAGCGATGTCGACGATGCCGCAGTGACATTTGTAAATATACGGCTTGGCATTGCGCACCGCTTCGAGTCCGCCTCTTGAATCGCATTTCTGACAAAGCTTGCACAATGAAGGATCGTTTCTGATATAGCTGCAAAAAGCGCGCCGAGAACTGTGTTTTGTGATAGGGACTCCTTTGTAATCTACTGTTATGATCGCCAGTCCCGTTATAAGGGCGAGAGAATCCTGAAGCTTCTGCCATTTGTCGATATTAAGTATACGGCTGAGAGTGTATGAATTTGCCATATATAGCCTCCAATCATCGTGAAAATACTATCAAACCATCAATATTTTACTATTCTATCATAAATATCAAAATAATTCCATTTAAAATAACAACATTATGTTACTTATTTATATAGTAATTTTTTTATTCGTTGTTAAAATTGTTTATATATATAAAACATGTCGTGAAAAAATTGTCAATATTAACTATACAGATTTTCACAGAATGTTTCTTTGCGAAAAATTTTTGATGATACTGTTAATTTGTTGCTTAAACGAAAGGAGCGGAACAATGAGAAAAGCTTTTATATGCCCGACAAAATATGTACAGGGTGAGGACGAAATACTTAATTTGGGATATTTTGTAAAAACATTCGGCTCGTCAGCGCTTTTGATAGCGCATCCGGATGACGCGGCTCGCGTTAAAGATAAACTTGACGCGACGGCTGAAAAATTCGGAGTAACTTTTGTCGAGACAGGATTCGTCGGCGAATGTTCAAGACAGGAGGTTGCGAGATTAAAAGAACTTTCCGCCGAGAAGGGATGTCACTGCACAATAGGTTTAGGAGGCGGCAAGGCTATAGACACAGCTAAATGCGTAGCTGAGGGCGACGCGCTTATAATTGTTCCTACGATTGCAGCTACAGACGCTCCGACAAGCCATTCGGCAGTGCTCTATACGCCGGACGGCGCGTTTGACGACTATGCTTATTTCAAACAGAGCCCGAGCGTTATTCTTATCGATACAACAGTAATATCACAGGCTCCTGTAAGATTCCTTATCTCGGGAATGGGCGACGCGCTTTCAACATTTTTTGAAGCAAGAGCAAATGTACGTTCTTTCACAAAAGTAAACGCAGGACTTCCCTGCGGATTCAGAGAGGGTCTCTGCGGAGAAGCAAAAGGCACAAAAGCGGCTTTCGCTCTTGCGCAGCTCTGCTATGAAAATCTGCTGGCTGACGGTGTTAAGGCAAAGATTGCCTGCGAGAACAAGTGCGTAACGCCTGCCCTTGAAAATATCATAGAAACAAATATCCTGCTTTCAGGAATCGGATTTGAGAGCGGCGGACTCGCAGCGGCCCACGCTATACATGACGGATTGACGATACTTCCGGGAACACATAAATATCTCCATGGAGAAAAAGTAGCGTTCGGAACTCTGGCTCAGCTCGTATTGGAAGACGCTCCGATGGATGAGATCATGGAAGTGCTTGATTTCTGCGCAAGCCTCGGACTTCCTGTATGTCTGGCTGATATCGGCGTAGATTCTATTACAGATGAGGAGCTTAAACAGGTGGCTGAAAAAGCATGTATTACTGAAGAGTCAGTATACGCTATGCCGTTCCCTGTAAGCGTTGATACTGTAGCGGCAGCTATCAAAACTGCGGATCAATTGGGAAGAAAATATAAAGACGGAGAAATTTGAAGTAAGGAGGGGCGTTAGAAAGTGAAAAAAATTATAAACAGCCCTGAAGCGGTCGTTTCTGAAATGTGCGAAGGAATCGCTCTTGCGTATCCTGAGCTTGAATACAACAGCAAATACCGTTTTATAAGTAAAAAAAATATTGATACAAACAAAGTAAGCCTTATTTCCGGCGGAGGAAGCGGACATGAACCTGCTCATGCCGGATATATCGGAAAAGGTATGCTGGACGCTGCCGTATGCGGAGATGTATTCGCGTCGCCGTCGCAGATACAGGTATATCAGGCGATAAGGGCTACAAAGTCTGATAAAGGCACGCTACTTATTATTAAAAATTACAGCGGCGATATGATGAACTTTAAAAACGCGGCGTATCTGGCTGAAGAAGACGGTATAACTGTCGACTATGTAAAAGTAGACGACGATATAGCCGTTCAGGACAGCCTTTATACGGTAGGACGCAGAGGAGTAGCAGGCACTGTTCTCGTTCATAAAGTCGCGGGAGCCGCGGCGCAGATGGGTCAGTCACTTGAGCAGGTAAAAGCAGTTGCCGAGCTTGCCGTTAAAAATATAAAGAGCATAGGATTTGCCTTAAGTTCATGCACAGTTCCGGCAAAGGGAACGCCTACATTTAAGATAGGCGAAGACGAGATGGAATACGGCGTCGGAATTCATGGTGAACCGGGAATACAGCGTGAAAAAGCTGTAAGCGCCGATGAAATTGCCGAAAGGACAGTAAACGCGCTGTTTAAAGAACTCGATATTAAAGACGGCGATGAAGTGACGCTTCTTATTAACGGTTTCGGATCTACTCCGCTTATGGAGCTTTATATCCTCAACCGCGCTGTGAGAAAAGTCATAAATGAAAAAGGTATCAGAGTATACAGGTCTTTCGTTGGAAATTATATGACGAGCATAGATATGCTCGGAGCGTCAGTTACAGTTATGAAGATGAATGACGTACTTAAAGAGCTCATCGACAAAGAGAGCGACGCGCCGGCATTTAAAGTGAGCGGTCATGTTGACGAGACTGTCTATTTTGATATCGCGGCTGATGAAAAAAATCAGAAAGCAGGAAACATTGAGACAAAAGATATCGCTGACAGCGTTATCAAAGATAACAAAATTACCCTTAACAATCTTGTTTTTATTGTAGACAAGATGCGCGAATGCATTATCAAAAACGAGATTCCGTTCTGCGAGCTTGATTCATACGCAGGCGATGGTGATTTCGGAATGAGTATCGCTAAAGGCTTCAGACAGCTCAGACGCGAATGGAATGAAATAATGGCTAACCATACTTCTGACATAGGAGATTTCCTGAATGCGTGCTCGATGGTCATCATGGAATACTGCGGAGGAGCTTCAGGTCCTATCTGGGGTTCAGCTTTCCGTATGGCAGGAAGAAGCGCCGGAGCAGTGCAGGAGCTCGATATAAACGGATTCGCGGATATGATGCAGGCGGCTGTTGCGGGAATACAGAAGACAGGCGAGAGATCCTTTGGAAGAGGCGCTAAAGTAGGCGACAAGACTCTGATAGACGCTCTTGTTCCGTGCGCTGATATGTGGAGCGAGTGCGCTAAAGAAAATACAGGCATCAAAGAAGCTTTTGAACGCGGCGCTAAGGCGGCGGTAGACGGAGCAGAATCTACAAAAGAGATCGTAGCGCGAATGGGCCGCGCCGGAACAGTAGGTGAAAGAAGCCTCGGATATCCTGACGCAGGAGCGCATGCGCTCGGAGTAATATTTACGGAGGTTGCAAAAGCTATCGAGTAGTAATTAAATGAGAAACGGGGTGAGTTAATGGAAAAGAAGAAAAAGCTTTCTAACGTGGCATGGCTGTGCATCGCTTTGGTTATCATTTTGATAGGAAGCATAGGCGCGCATATACTGCAGACAAACGGAGGCAAAGTAAAGGTAAAAGATATTTATATCCTTACCGAACAGCAGCAGGAATTGCACGCGCTGGCATTTATTCCTGAAGAAGCGTCAGCTGAAAATAAGGTGCCGGTAGTCGTTACAAGCCACGGTTGGCTGAACAGCGCGGAAGTTCAGGACGCAGCCTGCATAGAACTTTCACGCCGAGGCATCATGGTAATAGCTATGGATGCTTATAACCATGGATTGTCTGACGCGGCTCTCACTAATCAGGGAACTGCCTCAACGGAGCAGGGACTTGGTATGATTTCACTGGTTAAATATGTAGCGAGCGGCGTAATGGACTACGTTGATACTGACCGTATAGGAATTATGGGTCACTCGATGGGCGGCGGCGCTGCGGCAGATACTCTTATGTATTTCAGCAAGCAGTATCAGGCAGCCATTGAAGAAGCAAAGTCACCTGATTCTGACGGCGGTGAAGAGATAACGCCTGAAGAGCAGGATTATGCTTATGATCAGCTCGTTATCAACGCGGCTCTTCCTACAGGAATGAACCCGACTATTGTAAAAGACTGGAGCATAGTTCCGTGCAACACAGGAATCGTTTTTTCAACATTTGATGAAAACGGTTATCAGAACAGCACAGGCACGGCAAATGTAACCGGAGCTACGCCGGAAGCTCTCGGTATGGTAAAGGATATTGATCCGTCTATCACGAGCGTCGAGGAAGGCGTTTACTATGGAGATAAAGAAAACGGAACACTCAGAGTTCTTTATCAGCCGGTTACGACTCATCCGCTGCTTCATATTGACACGAACGCGACTGCGGACGTAATAGATTTCTTTACATACTGCTGGGATATAGATACGAATTTAGGCGAATATGATCAGGTATTCTTCATTAAAGAAGTATTTAACATGATCGCTATGATAGGACTTATCCTCTTGATAGTTCCTGTCGCTAAACTTCTCCTTGCATGTCCTTGTTTCGAAGGAATCAGAGGAAAAGAAGGACCGAAGATTCCGAAACTTGTCGGAAGCTCAAAGAAACGTTTCTGGATCGGCTGGGTTCTGACAGGAGTAATTTCATTCCTTCTCGCGATAGTTGCTGTTGAAGGAGCGTTAGTAAAAGGAGGCGTATTTGAGCCTACAGGATTGTTTGCTGCTCCGGCAGTAGGATATGTAGCTCTTTGGACACTGCTTTGCGGTATCTGGGGAATGTTCTGGTTCTGGTGGAATTACAGACAGGATAAGAAAGCCGGAGTCCGCAACGATGAAATGATCGGATGGAAGATTACAGGTAAACAGTTCCTTAAGACATTAGGACTTACAATCTGTGTTATTGGAATAATATATGTAGTTGTATGGTTCTGCAAATGGGCGTTCAATACGGACTTCAGATTCTGGGTACCGGCATTCAAGACGTTCAGAGTAGAACAGCTTCCGTACTTCTTCGTTTATATCCTGCCGTTCTTCCTGTTCTATCTGGCGAACTCCCTTACAGTCAACGGTTCTGCCCGCTTCGAAGGAAAAGGCGAAAAGAAACAGCTGTTTGTAATGGCGATAGGAAACATAATAGGATGCACGATCATTTGTCTGATTCA